>SMXP01000133.1 GCA_004356335.1 Alphaproteobacteria bacterium
AAAATATGGGATGCCCATTTGGTCGATGTCAATGACGACGGGGTGGCTCTCATCTATATCGATGTTCATCTCACCCATGAGGTTACCTCGCCTCAAGCCTTTGCCGGATTACGCGCAGAGGGACGTCCAGTGCGCCGGCGCGATTTAATGATCGCCGTTGCCGATCACGCTATTCCGACTACGGATCGAAATAAACCGGTGGAGGACCCTGCAGCCGCATTGCAACTCGATACGTTGGCAAAGAATACCAAAGACTTTGGCATCGAATATTTCGACGGGTTGGATCCGCGCCAAGGCATTGTGCATGTGATCGGTCCCGAGCAAGGATTGACTCAGCCGGGCATGACCGTCGTGTGCGGCGATAGCCATACCTCGACTCATGGTGCGTTCGGTGCGCTGGCCAACGGCATCGGCACATCGGAAGTCGAGCACGTTATGGCGACGCAGACGCTGATGCAGCGCAAAGCCAAAAACATGCGGGTCACGTTTAAGGGATCCCCCGGGCTGGGCGTGACCGCGAAAGATTATGCGCTGGGCTTTATCGGCAAGTTCGGTACTGCGGTAGGGACCGGCCACGTCATCGAATATACCGGCCATGCCATTAAAGCGTTATCGATGGAAGGCCGCATGACCTTGTGCAACTTAACCATCGAAGCCGGTGCGCGCGCCGGCATGGTCACGCCGGATGACACGACGTTCGACTACATCAAAGGCAAGCCCTACGCGCCCAAGGGGGCGGCCTGGGAAATGGCCATGTCCTATTGGAAAACATTGCATTCGGACGGCGATGCCGTATTCGACAAGAATGTCGTGGTTGACGTCGACAGCCTTGTGCCGTTGTTGACGTGGGGCACGAGCCCCGAAGATGTGGTGCCGATCACGGGAAGCGTGCCGCAATTGTCCGACGCACGGGATGCAAACAAAGCCAAGGCCATGGAACGTTCGCTGGACTATATGGCACTTGAGCCCGGCACCAAAATGACCGACATCAAAATCGACAAAGCATTCATTGGGTCGTGCACGAACAGCCGGATTGAAGATATGCGTGCCGCCGCCGGCATCGCCAAGGGCCGTCGAATTGCCGATCACGTGCAGGCCTTGGCGGTTCCGGGGTCCGGCCTGATCAAGGCCCAAGCGGAACAGGAAGGGCTCGACAAGATCTTTATCGAAGCGGGCTTTGAATGGCGCGAACCGGGCTGTTCCATGTGCCTTGGCATGAATCCCGACCACCTTTTGCCCGGCGAGCGGTGCGCCTCCACCTCGAACCGCAATTTCGAGGGCCGTCAAGGCGTTGGCGGGCGGACCCATTTGATGAGTCCCGTCATGGCCGCCGCCGCTGCCATCAAGGGTCATTTTGCCGATGTCAGAGAGTTTCTTTAAGGGAAGCAGCCGATGGAAAAATTCACCACATTAACCGGCGTGGCGGCGCCGTTTCCCTTGGTCAATGTCGATACCGACATGATCTATCCGGCGCGTTTTTTGACGGCGATCGGCCGCGGCGGCGAGGGTGAGAGATTGTTCTTCGCCATGCGCTTCAACGAAGACGGATCGGAAAAACCGGACTTTGTGCTCAATAAGCCGGCTTATCGCCATGCCAAAATCCTTATCACCGGTGAAAATTTTGGCTGCGGCTCGAGCCGGGAACATGCCCCCTGGGCGTTGCAGGATTTCGGTATTCGGGGATTCATCGGCCCGGCTTTTGCCGACATCTTTTTTAATAATTGTTTTAAGAACGCGCTTTTGCCCATCGTGCTTCCGGAGGAGACCATCGATATATTGATGCGGGATGCGGAAGATCAGTCAGGCGCCACCATGACGATCGATTTGGCAACACAGGACATCACCCGGTCGAACGGTGACAAGATTCCGTTCGAGGTCGATGCCTTTCGCAAACATTGTCTGCTGAACGGCCTGGACGATATCGGCATGACGTTGGAAAAGGCCGAAAAGATCAAGGCGTTTGAGGAAAAACGCGCCCTGGCGACGCCATGGCTGGCGTCACTCATCAACAAATAATCCGATTCGAAGTGGCATTATAGATGTCGCCCGTTGACGGCACAGGACACTAAATCATGACCGGCAACCGATCTCTATTACTTTTGCCCGGAGACTATATCGGTACCGAAGTGGTGGCCGAGGCCCGGCGCGTGGTGGAATGGTTCGGTACCCGCTTGTCGATTTCTTTCGACATTGACCAAGCATTGATCGGCGGCAGCGCCTATGACGTACATCAGGTACCGGTGACCGATGAAACGATCGAACGGGCCAAGCAAGCGGATGCCGTGCTTTTAGGCGCCATTGACGGCCCCAAATGGGAAAAAGTTCCGTTTGAGTTGCAGCCGCCTCGCGGTCTGTTAAGGCTCAGAAAAGAAATGGGGCTGTTCGCCAATTTGCGTCCGGCCATTTGCTTTGACACATTGACCAATGCATCGACCTTGAAGCCGGAAGTGGTGAGCGGTCTCGACATCTTGATCGTGCGTGAGCTCATTGGCGGTATTTATTTCGGCGAACCTCGCGGCATTGAAACCCTGAGCGATGGTCAGCGGCGCGGCGTCAACACGCAAGTTTACACCACCCACGAAATCGAACGCATTGCCCATGTCGGTTTTGATATGGCGAAGAAACGGCGCGGTAAAGTGACGTCGGTCGATAAGGCCAATGCCATGGAGGCTGGGCTGTTGTGGCGCGAGGTGGTCCAGGAGGTTCACGACAGGGATTATCCCGATGTCCAGCTCGAGCATATGTTCGTCGACAATTGCGCCATGCAGCTGGTCAGCGCGCCCAAGCAATTCGATGTGATTCTGACCGATAATCTGTTCGGTGATATCTTATCCGACGAAGCCGCCATGTTGACCGGATCTATCGGTATGTTGCCGTCGGCCGCGTTGGGCGCGGCAGCGGGCGACGGCAAGTCCCGCGCATTATATGAGCCGGTTCATGGCTCGGCGCCCGACATTGCGGGTCAGAATATCGCCAACCCAATCGCCACGATTTTGAGCTTCGTTATGGCGCTTCGCCATTCCTTCGATTTGCACAAAGAGGCGGACCTGGTTGACGCCGCCATCAATAATGTATTGGCGAGCGGGCTTAGGACGCGCGATATTATGCAAGACGGCAATACGGAATTGTCGACCCAAGAAATGGGCGCTGCCATTATCGCTGAACTTGACAAACTCACCGCGTGAAGGAATGACCTCTTCGGAGAACTGAGTATGGGCTACAAAGTCGTCGTCGTCGGGGCCACAGGCAGTGTGGGCCGGGAAATGCTGAACATTCTGGCGGAACGTGAGTTTCCGGCGGATGACGTGGTAGCGCTTGCCTCGCGACGGAGCTTAGGCAAGGAAGTTTCTTATGGTGACAATACGCTGAAAGCCCAGGTGCTCGAACATTTCGATTTCAAGGGGATCGATATTGCGCTCTTTTCGGCCGGTTCATCCGTGTCCAAACAATGGGCTTTGAAGGTTGCGGCCCAAGGGGCCGTGGTGATCGACAATTCGAGCTTCTTCCGCATGCATCCCGACGTGCCGCTCATCGTGCCGGAGGTCAATGGGGAGGCGCTGGCCGGCTACACCAAAAAGAACATTATCGCCAATCCCAATTGCTCGACGGTGCAATTGGTAGTGGCGCTCAAACCTTTGCACGATCGCGCGCGTATCAAGCGCGTTGTGGTATCGACCTATCAATCGGTCTCCGGCGCGGGCAATGGCGGCATAGAAGAATAATGGAGCCAAACCCGCGCCATCTTCGTGAATGATCCGATCAAGAACGAAAAATTTACCAAGCAGATAGCGTTTAACGTGATCCCGCATATTGACGATTTCATAGAAGGTGGCATCACCAAGGAAGAATGGAAGATGGTGGCCGAGACCAAGAAGATTCTCGATCCCAAAATAAAGCTCACGGCGACATGTGTGCGCGTGCCGGTCTTTGTCGGGCATTCGGAAGCGGTCAACATAGAATTCGAGAGTTTCTTAAGTGACGACGACGCCCGCGATATTTTGCGCGAGGCGCCGGGCTGTCTGGTGGTCGACAAGCGCGAAGATGAAGGCTATGTCACGCCGATCGAATGCGTCGGCGAATATGCCACCTATATCAGCCGCATTCGCAATGACCCGACCATCGACAATGGGCTCGATTTATGGGTGGTGTCGGACAATTTGCGCAAAGGCGCCGCCCTCAATGCAGTTCAAATCGCCGAGCTGTTGGTCAATCGGTATCTCAGCAAGGCGGCGTGAACCAACATGCCGTGGGGGCGCGGCGGTGGCCGCTCGTTTCGGGTCCGTAATAATTGGGAGTTTGCCCCTATGAGCGAAGTGCCAACCAGGGAAAAAGCATGAGTGGCGCCCATCGTCCCCGTCGCAGTGTTCTTTACATGCCCGGTTCCAATGCCCGCGCGCTGGAAAAGGCACAAACCTTAGCCGCCGATGCCCTGGTTATCGATTTGGAAGATGCGGTTGCGGTAGAGGCCAAAGAGTTGGCACGGGAACAAGCCTGCGCCGCGGTGCGCGACCGCCGCTTCGGTAAGCGGGAAGTGATCGTCCGCGTCAATTCTCTCGATTCACCCTGGGGTCTCGACGACGTGCGCGCCGTGTCCGACGCGGCGCCGGACGCCATTTTGGTGCCGAAAATCGATGATCCTCAATCGCTCAAACGATTCGAAGCCCTGATGAACGATCACGGCGCCGGTCCCGACGTGGCGGTTTGGGCCATGATGGAAACCGCCCGCGCCATTTTAAATGCACAACAGATTGCCGCTACGGCCGTAGAGCCCGGCTCCCGACTTACCGCTTGGGTGGTCGGCACCCACGATCTGGCCAAGGACCTCAAATGCGCCATCAAACCGGGCAGGGAAGCGCTGCTGACGTCACTTAGTCTATGCGTCGTTGCGGCGCGCGCTTATGGCATTGCCATCATCGACAGCATTTATACCGGAATTAAGGACAGGACCGGCTTCATGGAAGAATGCGAACAGGGCGCCGCCATGGGCTTTGATGGCAAGACGTTGATTCATCCCAGTCAGATCGACCCGTGCAATCGCATCTTTGCCCCTTCAAAGAACGACATTGCCTGGGCGCGCAAAGTGATCGCCGCCTTCGAATTGCCTGAAAACCGGAACAAGGGCGCCATACAGCTCGACGGAAAAATGGTCGAACGTCTGCATGCAGAGCAAGCGGAACGCTTGGTCGCCATTGCCGACACCATCGCCGAATTGGCCGCCGCCGAATGATCCCCCACGCACGTGCTGCTCGCGACCGTTGTCGACGTCTGCGGGCGTTCGACGGTCCCTCTCAGGCCCGATTCCCAGATGGCATACCGGGCTTGAGCCCATAGCGCTTCAATGCCATAAACGGGGCCGCCGCATCATCTATTGGTGATTTTCCATGGCTGAGGACATCATGCCGTCACGTCCCTTGTCGCCCCATCTTCAAGTTTACCGCTGGCCGGCGGCCATGCTGACGTCCATTATCCATCGCGCCACCGGTTTGGCGCTTTATGGCGGGACATTATTCCTGACCTGGTGGCTGATTGCCGCGGCGACCGGCCCCGATGCTTATGCCGCGTTCCAAAGCATCGCGGGCCTATGGATCGGCAAGCTCGTGCTGATCGGGTTCAGTTGGTCGCTGATCTATCACCTGCTCAACGGCGTTCGGCATTTGCACTGGGACGCGGGCCTTGGCTTTGACAATGAACGGGTCGAGCGCTCGAGTTGGATCGTGATTGCCGCCTCGGTCCTATTGACCCTCATCATCTGGCTATTGGCGTAACGGGAGGCCGGCACCATGAGCATTCGAACGCCGCTCGCCCGGGTCCGCGGGCTGGGATCGGCCAAACAAGGGGTCAGGCATTTCTGGCATCAACGGGTCACCGCCTTAGCGCTGATCCCCCTGGTCATTTGGTTCGTTTGGGCACTGACCAGCCATGTGGGTGCTGATTACCAAACCGTGCGCGCTTGGTTGAGCGCACCGCTCACCACCATCTTGATGCTTTTTTTGATTATCGCCTGTTTCTATCACATGCGGTTGGGCGTGCAGGTGGTGATCGAGGATTACATTCATTCCGAGCCGGGCCGCCTCGCCCTTCTGGTGCTCAACAGCTTTGTCGCCTACGGGCTTGGCATTGCCTGCATCTTTGCCGTCTTGAAAATATCATTGGGATCATAAATAAGCATGGCCGCGACAAACGCTTATGCGATTACGGATCATACGTTCGATGTGGTGGTGGTAGGCGCCGGCGGTGCGGGCTTGCGCGCCACCATGGGCGCGGCACAAGCGGGCCTACGGACCGCTTGCATCACCAAGGTGTTTCCCACCCGTTCTCATACGGTCGCCGCCCAAGGCGGAATTTCCGCCTCGCTTGGCAATATGGGCGAAGATGATTGGCGCTGGCATATGTATGACACGGTCAAAGGCGCCGATTGGTTGGGCGACCAAGATGCCATCGAATATTTGTGCAAGGAGGCGCCCGCCGCGGTCTATGAGCTGGAACATTTCGGCGTGCCGTTTTCCCGCACCGAAGACGGCAAGATTTATCAACGGGCCTTCGGCGGCATGACGTCCAATTACGGCGAAGGCATCGTGCAGCGCACCTGTGCCGCCGCCGACCGCACCGGTCACGCCATGCTGCATACGCTTTACGGGCAATCGCTGCGCTACGACGCCCTATTCTTTATCGAATTTTTCGTGCTCGATTTGATTATGGAGGACGGCGTGTGCCGCGGTGTCATGGCATGGAATCTGGACGACGGCACCATTCATCGGTTTCGCGGACAAAAGACCATCCTGGCAACGGGCGGTTATGGCCGTGCGTATTTTTCCTGCACCTCGGCCCATACCTGCACCGGCGACGGTAACGGCATGGTGTTGCGCGCCGGTCTGCCGCTGCAGGATATGGAATTCGTTCAGTTCCACCCCACCGGCATTTACGGCGCGGGCATGTTGATCACCGAAGGCGCGCGCGGCGAAGGCGGCTATCTGGTGAATTCGGAAGGCGAGCGGTTTATGGAGCGTTATGCCCCAAGCGCCAAAGATCTCGCCTCGCGCGATGTGGTCAGCCGGTCCATGACCATGGAGATTCGCGAAGGACGCGGCGTCGGGCCCGAAAAAGATCATCTCTACCTTCATCTGGATCATCTGGATCCGGATGTGGTGGCCGAACGGCTGCCGGGCATTTCCGAATCGGCGCGCATTTTTGCCGGTGTCGATGTGTCGAAGGAGCCGATTCCGGTTCTGCCCACGGTGCATTACAATATGGGCGGTATTCCCACTAATCATCACGGCGAAATGATCATTCGCGACGGCGACGATCCCGACAAACTGGTGCCCGGTCTCATGGCGATTGGCGAAGCGGCCAGCGTGTCGGTTCACGGCGCCAATCGTTTGGGCTCGAATTCATTGATCGATCTGGTGGTGTTTGGGCGGGCGGCGGCACTGCGCTGCGCCGAGACATTGGAAGCGGACGCCAAGCAACCGGATCTGCCAACGGATGCCGGTGACGATTGTTTGGCGCGGCTCGATCGTTTTCGCCATGCCAAAGGCGATATACCGACCGCCGAGCTGAGACTGCGCATGCAGCGGGTCATGCAAAACAATTGTGCGGTATTCCGCACCGGCGAGATATTGGCCGAGGGCAAGGATCTGATTGCCGAGGTCTATGACGCCATGCCGGATATCGCGGTGAGCGATCGGTCGATGATTTGGAATTCCGATTTGGTGGAAACTTATGAATTCGACAATCTCATCCGCCAGTCTATTGTCACCATGAATGCCGCCGCGAACCGGACCGAAAGCCGCGGCGCCCACGCCCGCGAAGACTATCCGGACCGCGATGATAAAAACTGGATGAAACATTCGCTCGCCTGGGTCGATGAAGCCGGCCTGGTGCGGCTCGATGACCGGCCGGTCCACGCCTATACGCTGACCGACGAGATAAGCTATATCGAACCCAAGAAACGGGTGTATTGAGGGTGCGGCAAAGGAACGGAGGCAAAAGGACAAGCGAATGGTCGAACTGAGACTACCGAAAAATTCGCGGGTTAAAAAAGGCAAGCACTGGCCCGCGCCCGACAATAAGGACGGCAACCGCCCGCCGCGCACCCGCACCTATCGGGTCTATCGGTGGAGCCCGGACGACAGCGACAACCCGTGCCTCGACACTTATGAAGTGGATCTCGACACGTGCGGCCCCATGGTGTTGGACGGGCTCATTAAGATCAAAAACGAAATCGATCCCACACTGACGTTTAGGCGGTCGTGTCGCGAAGGCGTGTGCGGCTCGTGCGCCATGAATGTGGACGGCAGCAACACGCTCGCCTGCACCAAAGCCATGGATGAGATCAAAGGCGACGTCAAAATCTATCCCCTGCCCCATACCCAAGTGGTTAAGGATTTGGTGTCGGACCTGACGAATTTTTATGCGCAATATGCCTCTATCGAGCCGTGGCTCCATACGGATACGCCCGCACCGGAAAAGGAATGGCGGCAAAGCGAGGAAGATCGCGCCAAGCTCGACGGCCTTTACGAATGCGTCATGTGTGCGTGTTGTTCCACTGCTTGCCCCAGCTATTGGTGGAATTCAGAACGCTATTTGGGCCCGGCCGTTTTGCTTCAGGCCTATCGTTGGCTGATTGACAGCCGCGATGAAGCAGCCGGCGAACGGCTCGACAATTTGGAAGACCCGTTCCGGCTTTATCGCTGTCACACCATCATGAACTGCGCCAATACCTGCCCCAAAGGGTTGAACCCGGCCAAAGCCATCGCCAAAATCAAAAAAATGATGGTTGCGCGGGAAGTTTAAGGGCAGTGGATCACGTCCGGCGATGACAGTTTTGGTTCCGGCGCCAGCCTAACCCACCACGCTTTTGAAGGTTACCCCTTCCAACCAATCCGGGTACGGAAGGTTCTTCGATTTGAGGAAAGCCGGGTTCCACATTTTGGACATATAGCGATGGCCCCCGTCGGCAAGAATGGTGACGATGGTATGTCCCGGTCCTAATTCCCGCGCCAGGCGTACCGCGCCGGCAAGATTGATGCCGGTCGACAGGCCCATGCACAGCCCGTCTTTTTTCAGCAAATCGAATGTGATGGGCAACGCCTCTTCGTCGGGCACCTGAAATGCCATGTCGATGGGCGCGTCTTCCAAATTTTTTGTAATGCGGCCCTGGCCGATCCCCTCGCTGATGGATGTGCCTTCGGATTTCAATTCGCCGATCGTGTAATAACTGTACAGGGCGGCGCCCATGGGATCGGCCACGGCAATCTTGATATCGGAATTGCGTTCCTTGAGCGCCATGGCGACGCCGGCCAGGGTGCCGCCGGTCCCCACCGAACAGACGAAGCCGTCCACCTTGCCGTTGGTCTGCTGCCAAATCTCGGGCCCGGTTGTCTGGATGTGAGCGTAGCGATTGGCCGTGTTGTCGAATTGATTGGCCCAGATCGCCCCTTTGGAGTCGACTTGGTCCAATTCCTTGGCCAGGCGCTCCGACACATGTACGTAATTATTGGGGTCCTTATAGGGCACCGCCGGGACCTCTTTCACCTCGGCCCCACACAGGCGCAGCATGTCTTTTTTCTCTTCCGACTGGTTGTCCGGAATCACGATCACCGTGCGGTAACCCCGTGCATTGCCCACAAGGGCCAGACCGATGCCCGTATTGCCCGCGGTGCCTTCCACCACCACGCCGCCGGGGCGCAGTTCGCCGCGCTTTTCCGCATCTTCAATGATAAACAGAGCGGCCCGGTCCTTAACCGATCCCCCGGGGTTCAAAAACTCCGCTTTTCCGAGTATTTCGCAGCCCGTCTCTTGCGACAGCCGATCCAGGCGGATCAAGGGGGTATTGCCTATGGCGCGGGTGAAACCGTCGCGGATGTCCATACATTTTCTCCGGGAATTCGCGCTTTTTCGCCCACGTTTTGGCCAAATCTCGCGACTTGTGTTGATCCCCTACCTACTGTTCCTATATGGGGGTTTCAAGGTAAGCTTTGTGAGGCGGGCGCGAGGGCCCTCAAAGACGTTCATGAAACGCATATACGATCACTTATACGATGAAATCCACTCTTATGTGGACCGAGACCCCGCAGTGCGCTCGCTCTGGGAGGTTTTTTTCACCTATCCGGGTTTTCACGCGGTGCTATGGCACCAGTTGGCCCACTGGCTTCATGGCCACCGGCTTTATTTCATCGCGCGGGTGATCAGTGCGCTTGGCCGTTGGCTGACGGGTATTGACATTCATCCCGGCGCCCAAATCGGCCGTCGCCTGTTTATCGACCACGGCACCGGCGTGGTGATCGGCGAAACCACAATCATCGGCGATGACGTGACGCTCTATCAGGGGGTCACTTTGGGCGGCACCACCCTGGAGAAGGGTAAACGCCATCCCACTTTGGAGGATGGCGTGATCATCGGCTCCGGGGCGCAAGTCTTGGGACCGTTCACCGTGGGCGCCAATGCCCGCATCGGCGCCAATTCGGTGGTGCTCAAAGAAGTGCCGCCGTGTGCCACGGTCATCGGTATTCCCGGTCGCGTGGTGCGGACCGGCAAGTTGCGCGACGGCAAATGTTTTGACGCTTACGGAACCCCGGTCAAGGATTTCGACGACGCAACGGCGGCGCTGGACACGGAGCTCAAGCGGGATTTTGAAATCCTCAAAGGACAAATCGCAGAACTCGAGGCGCGCATAGAAAAATTGAGCCGCACGCGCGAGGACGAAGACGCCTAGGGTCCTTCCGGTTTTGATAGAATCAAAACCGGACCCTAAGGTGTTGTTTTGTCGTGTTTCCGGACGGAAAACCGGTATCCACTTTTCCTGGAAACACTCTAAGTCGCCATCCCGTTCCTTTAAAAATCAGATCGTGCCCGCGCTTCATGTCGGGCGCGACGGCGCCTCGATGGTTGGCGCCGCGTTGGGATCGAGCGGCACGATTTTGTTGTCCACATCGGTCGGTCCCACCACATTGTTGAGGAACGACTTCAACCGGACAAAACGCAAGATCCCCTCGGACCCGAAACGTGTGCCGCCCAAGCCCGAAAAGCCGAAGGATTCATTGGGCACGTCATTGACAAAGGCAGTGAGCGACCCGTCATTGATGCTGATGGCGCCGGCATTCATGCGCCGCGCCACGGCCATGGCTTCCTCTGCGGAGCCGGCAAACACCGATCCGCTCAGGCCATAGATCGTATCATTGGCCAGTGCGATGGCTTCATCGACGGTTTTGAATTTCATGATGGGGATGACCGGTCCAAAGGTTTCCTCCGTCATCACCTTCATGTCGTGATTGACATGGGTCAGCACGGTGGGCTCGATCCATTTTCCGCCTTTTTCGATGATCTTGCCGCCGGTTAAAATCTTGGCGCCTTTGGCCACCGCATCATCCAAATGATCTTGAATGATGCTCGCTTGTTTTTCGAAAATCAGCGGGCCCAAGTGACCCTGTTCCAACCGATCAATGTTGAGGGTTACCCCTTTGGCTTTTTCCACCACTTTGTCGACGAATTCATCGTGGATCGAGTCCGCCACATAGATGCGTTCCAGAGACTGGCAGGCCTGGCCCGTGGCCCCCACGGAGGCGCGCAAAACGCACGAGGTGGCCGCTTCCATATTGGCGCTTTCTAGCACAATGGCCGGGTCCTTGCCGCCCAGTTCGAGAAACGCCGGGATAAAATTGCGCGCGGCGGCTTCCCCCACAATACGCCCGGTGCGCACGCTGCCGGTAAACACGACCAAGTCCACGTGATTGATCAATTCGGCACCGGTTTCGCCCGGCCCCATGACAAAATCAAAAACCTCGGCCAGTTTCGGAACCTGCGCCAGGGCGGCCCGGACGGGTTCGACGAAGCGCGGGTTCACTTCGCTCGGTTTGGCCACAACCGCCGACCCTGCCAACAAGGCCGGCACCGAGTCGAACATGATCAGGAGGAACGGAAAGTTCCACGGGCCGATACAACCGACCACTTCATAGGGCACCCATTGGCCGCTGCCTTCGATACCGGGCAACATGGCGGGCCGCGGTGCCGGGTCGACCAGCATCTTACGCGCGTCACCGGCCATGCGCTCGACCAGGGGCGTAAGATAAGCCACTTCGTATTCGGCGATGGCGGCGCGCGCCTCGTCGGTTTTGAGTGCGCCGGCGATGGCGGCGAAATTTTCGGTCACCGCGGCGGCAAATTCCTGCAGCACCGCAATGCGTCCCTCCACGCCTAAGGCGGCCCATTCCGCTTGGCCGCTGCGCACCCGCGCGCAGGTTTCGCGGACTTGGTCGGCCGTGGCTTGGGTGAATTCGTAATCATATTCGCCGGTATAGGCGTTGCGTACCGAAATGACCGTCATG
>SMXP01000134.1 GCA_004356335.1 Alphaproteobacteria bacterium
AGTTTGGTCGCGTTTTCGGACGGAAAACCGGGTCCACTTTTCCTGAAAACGCTCCAGCTTTCTATAGGCGCAGTATAAACCATTCTCGGGCGGACTCGATAGCACTAACCTTTGCCTCGGATTTTCGATCCTGTGATTGTCGAGCCTTGACGTTGGGCAGCCTAGATGGAAGTGGCGCATCGGCCGAAAAGCAGATGGTCCGTCCGCGAGCCATCAGCATAAACGGTCCATCGGTGCAGCCACCACCCGCTGGTCAGGTGCCAACCACCATACGGTATGGTTCTTTTTTCGGACAAAATACGCTGTTGGCCGGTCGGAGACTAACGGCCCGAACTTCGGGCCTTGTTTTCCGATCTATCGTCCGGGCCGGCCAATTGCCAAACCGGGGGTGCCTGGTCCAAGCGTGCCACTAGATTTTGGCGTTGCCGTTCCAATTCGACCGGCAGTCGATCGCCGAAACGGTCGAAGAAAGACCGTTGATCTTCCGCTTCCTTCTGGGCCTCCGATCTGTCGATCGACATCAGTTCACGGAATAGTGCTGGCTCGAAGTGAAGGCCGCGCCAGTTGAGATCTTGATAATCCGGCATAAGGCCAAAGGGGCTTTCGACCGCATTATTGCTTTGTTGAACGCGGCCGAGGATCCATTGCATGACCCGCATGTTCTCGCCAAAACCGGGCCAAATAAACTTGCCGTTGCCATCCTTGCGGAACCAATTCACACGGAAGATTTTCGGCGGATGATCGATCTTATCGGTGATACTAAGCCAGTGATTCCAATAATCGGCCATGTTGTAACCGCAAAACGGCAGCATGGCCATGGGATCTCGCCGGATGGCCTCTTGATTGTCTGCCGCGGCGGTGGCTTCCGATCCCATCGTAGCAGCTAAATAAACCCCATGGTTCCAATCGAAGGATTCAAATACCAAAGGAAATGTCTTGCTGAGCCGGCCACCGAAAATAAAGGCGCTGATGGGAACGCCTTTCGGATCGTCCCAGCCGGGATCGACGCTCGGGCATTGCACGATGGGGGTGGTAAACCGGGCATTGGGATGAGCCGCGTTTCGGCCGCAATCGGGCGTCCAGTCGTTGCCCTGCCAATCGATCAAATGGGCCGGCGGCACGTCGCTCATGCCTTCCCACCAGACATCGCCGTCATCGGTCAGGGCGGCATTGGTGAAAATCGTGTTGCGGGACATGGATTCCATGGCAGTCGGGTTGGACTTCATGGAGGTGCCCGGGGCGACACCAAAAAACCCGGCCTCCGGATTGATGGCGTAAAGCCGCCCGTCGGAACCGGGCTTGATCCAAGCGATATCATCACCCACGGTCCAGGCTTTCCAACCTTCATAGCCTGCCGGGGGAATGATCATGGCCAGATTGGTTTTGCCGCACGCGCTGGGGAACGCCGCGGCCACATAGATCTTATCGCCTTCGGGCGATTCCAGACCCAAAATCAACATATGTTCGGCCAGCCAACCTTCCTTTTGGGCCATGGCCGACGCGATGCGCAGGGCAAAGCACTTTTTGCCCAACAGGGCGTTGCCGCCATAGCCGCTGCCGTAAGACCAGATCAATCGCTGTTCGGTAAAATGGACGATATATCGATTGTCGGGGTCGCAAGGCCATGACACGTCTTGTTCACCGGGCTCAAGCGGCGCCCCGACCGAGTGCAGACAGGGGATAAAATCACCATCATGGCCGAGCGCCGCCAGGGCGCCGTCCCCCATACGCGTCATGATGCGCATGCTGACGGCCACATAGGGTGAATCGGATATTTGGACCCCAATTTGTGCGATGTCGGATCCCAGAGGCCCCATGCTAAAGGGGATGACATACATTGTGCGCCCGCGCATCGATCCTCGATAAAGCGGCAGCAATTTGTCTTTCATCTCTTGGGGATGACACCAATTGTTGGTTGGGCCCGCGTTTTCCGGGTCTTGAGAGCAGATAAAGGTTCTGTCTTCGACCCTCGCCACATCTCGCGGGTCGGACCGGCACAAAAAAGAGCCGGGCCGTTTTTCCTCGTTGAGTTTGATTAACGTGCCGCTCTCAACAAGTTGAGCGCATATTTGGTCGTACTCTTCTTGTGACCCGTCGCACCAGTGAATGCGATCCGGTTCGCAAAGAGTTGCGATCTCGTCTACCCATTTCAGGAGTTTTGCGTTGTTTGTCTTTGCCGCGCTCAATGGACGCTTCCCGTTAGCGATTTTCCTGCCTTGTAAGGCGAAAGACACCCGTACCGCTAAAAAAGCATGCCCCCTGTCAAAACGCAAGGAAAGCTGCGGCCCAGTCAGGAAGGGGCCCTCCTATAGCATTTCGAACCGACATGTCAAAGCCTCACGGGCCGGCCAATTTGACCGCCAACCGAGCGGCCGGTATGTCATGTGCCGCGAAATCCACAATCAGGAAACACCCTTTCTAATACAAGGTTTTTGGTGTTTCCGGAATTGTGGTTCACTGTACGAACGAAAAGAGCCTAACGCGCTGAATAAATCCGGCTAAAATGATCTTTTGAACTATGTTACCCGGGATATGAACGCCTCAGACGATTGATTTGACTGCGCGATACAGCATATTTCCCTATGGGCGTTTGCAGGGAGCCCGAAACCCATAGGATATGGGCGCAAGACGGCTACGTGAGAGAACCAAAAGATGTTCGCTATCGTTCCATTGAGAATTGATGCCAAAACAAAGAGCCGCATGTCCGGTGCCATGACCTTGGCCGAGCGCCAGCAATTGGCTCTGGCGATGGCCGAGGACGTCTTGGCGGCACTTCAAGAATCGACAAGTGTCTCGTCGATCTTACTGGTTTGCCCGGAAGCGTCGCTGCCGTCTTATCTGCCGGAATATGGTGTGCGACACGTGGCAGAACCCCCTTTAGGGGGACTCGATCGCGCTGTTCACCACGCGCTCGAAGTGGCACAGGAACAAGGTGCGCGCGAATGCATCGTCCTCCTTGGGGATTTGCCTGTGCTGACCGGGAAAGATATCGATCGTTTGATTTGCGATTATCGAGATCGTTCCGCTGTACTGGAAAAGCCCGGACTGGGTCTTGTTCGATGTCACCACGGGACCGGCACCAATGTGGTGCTGCTCTCTCTACCGACGCCTTTTCATTGCTCATTCGGCCCCGATAGTTTTGCGCGCCATTTATCGGCGGCAAGCGAGTGCGATCTTGTCCCGCTTGAGCTTCATTGCGCCAACGCCGCTTTTGATATTGATACCAAGAGTGATTTAAACACTTTGATCGATCAACGGCTGTCGAAAAATGAACCTTGCGGATGCCATAGTCGGAAGTGGCTGCTATCTCACGACATCCTATCCCTCAGTGAGGGGGTGCGATCCAAAAACAAGGGATCACTTCTGGCCGACATCAAAGACGGATATTCACCATCGCGCGACGACATCGTCGAATTGACCAAGACCGCCGCGTTGTCCGATCTGATGCGTGTCGCGGCACATGTGAGAGATCGGCATCACGGCCGGTTGATCACCTATTCCCGCAAAGTGTTTTTGCCGTTGACCCATTTGTGTCGGGACGTTTGCCATTATTGCACTTTTGCCGTGCCGCCCAGTCGCGCCAAGTCGCCTTTTATGTCGATAGAAAAGGTGTTGGAAACCGCTCGGCGGGCGCACGAGCTGGGATGCAAGGAAGCTTTGTTCACGCTCGGCGAAAAGCCGGAACTTCGGTATGGTGAAGCGCGCCAAGCGCTGGACAAAATGGGCTTCGCGACAACATTGGATTATGTGGCTGAAGCGGCCGGTGTCGTTCTCGATCAAACGGGTCTTCTGCCTCACATCAATGCCGGGTGCATGACCGAGGCGGAGATCGAAAAACTGCGCAAGGTTGCACCGTCCATGGGATTGATGCTGGAGAGCGTATCGCCCAGGCTGAGCGAGAAAGGGGGCGCGCATTATGGCTCCCCCGACAAAGACCCGAAAATACGACTGGAAACCATGGCGCGCGCCGGCGCCGCTCGTGTGCCTTTCACGTCGGGCATTCTCGTGGGCATCGGTGAGACGCGCGACGAGCAGATTGACTCGCTCTTTGCATTGCGCGAACTGGGCAAAGAATTCGGCCATCTGCAAGAGATCATCATACAGAACTTTGTGCCCAAGCCGGGTACCAAAATGGCACAGTCTGCGCCCCCCTCGCTCGACGATTTTGTCTGGGCGATTGCCATGGCCCGGCTGATTTTCGGCGGCAAAATGAACATACAAGCGCCGCCCAATTTGAATGCCGGCAATCTCAGCGCACTTATTGACGCGGGGATCAACGACTGGGGCGGTGTGTCGCCGCTGACGCCCGATTATGTCAACCCCGAATCACCTTGGCCGCACATTGATGCTCTTGCGAACGAGACAGCGGAATCTGGAAAATTACTTCAGGAACGCCTGACGATTTATCCTGAATTTGCTGTGAAAGCGGATGTTTGGACCGATGACCATGTGCGACCCGCGGTCTTGGCCCATATGGATACGGAAGGGTTGGCCCGGGAAGACGACTGGTTGACCGGGATAACGAAGGAATTACCGCCGAAAATTGTGCCCATGGTGGTGCATGAGCCGGCGGTGCACGAGATTTCTTCGGAAATCAAGCAAACCCTCGATGATCTTGATGCGGGCCATGTCGAACAGATGACGACCGACAAAATCGCGCGCTTGTTTACGGCGAGAGGCGATGATTTTTCCGCTGTCTGCCGCGCGGCAGACCAGTTGCGCGAGACGGAATGCGGCGAGGATGTCACATTTGTCGTCAACCGCAACATCAATTACACGAATATATGCACCTATCGTTGCCAGTTCTGCGCCTTCTCGAAGGGAAAACGAACGGAAGAATTGGCCGGCCCCGCTTACCTCCTGTCGATCGAAGAAATTCAGCAACGTGCAGTGGAGGCTTGGCATCGCGGCGGCACGGAACTCTGCCTGCAGGGCGGTATCCATCCGGCCTTCACCGGTGAGACCTATCTCGGCATATGCGACGCCATTCGCGATGTGCTGCCCGACATACATATTCACGCCTTTTCTCCCCTTGAAGTGTGGCATGGCGCCGATTCCTTGGGACTATCTCTTGAAACCTTTCTGTCTCGATTGAAGGCTGCGGGATTGAATTCGTTGCCCGGTACGGCGGCGGAGATTCTGGTTGATGACGTGCGCGATGTGATTTGTCCCGACAAGATCAATACGGCCGAATGGTTGCAAGTGATGGAGACCGCCCACGGATTGGGTATTCCCACCACGTCGACCATTATGTTCGGTCACGTAGAATCGTACGAAGATTGGGTGAGTCACTTACTGCAGCTTCGAAACTTGCAGAAACGAACCGGTCGATTTACCGAGTTTGTCCCGCTTCCCTTTGTCGCCCAAGAGGCACCGATCTACCTGAAGGGGCAAGCGCGCCGCGGGCCCACCCTACGGGAATCGATTTTGATGCATGCGGTTGCGCGATTGGTTCTGTCTCCTTACATTAACAACATTCAAACGTCTTGGGTCAAAATGGGCGGGCAGGGCGCGGCCCTATGTCTACAAGCAGGTGCCAACGATATTGGCGGTACACTGATGAATGAAAGCATTACGCGCGCCGCCGGCGCTCAACACGGACAAGAATTCACATCCGAAGCATTGGAATCTCTGATAAAATCCGTCGGCCGCATAGCGCGTCAACGAACGACTCTCTATGGGTCCATTGATTCAAACGTACCGCGTTCTGCGTGACGCCAATCAAATCAAAGAAATCCCACTAGGAGCATTGCATGGCCGAGCCGCATATCAGTGTTATCGGCGGGACAGGCGATCTTGGCAGCGGTCTGTGCTACCGTTGGGTCAAGGCCGGTTACCACGTCACCATCGGTTCAAGAAAATTAAGTAAGGCGGAACAGGCGCGCGCGCGGTTGAAGGCAGCTATGCCTGACGCCGAGATCGGTGCATTGGACAATGCCGCCGCTGCAGCGGCAAGTGATATTGTGGTGGTCACCGTCCCCTTCGAATATCAAACATCGACCCTGGAAGCCATTCGAGACGCGGCTCAAGGTAAAATCGTCGTCGACACGACGGTCAGCTTGCGTCCGCCCAAAGTGGCAATGGTTCAGTTGCCGCCGGAGGGCAGCGCCGGAATGATCGCCCAACGCGTTTTGGGGGATGGGGTGCGCGTGGTCTCGGCATTTCAAAACGTGCCCGCAAGTGAATTGTGGGGCGACGGCCCGGTCGATTGCGATGTCTTGGTCACGGGAAATGATAAAGCCGCCCGCGCCCGCGTCATCGACCTGGCGGCGGCGGCCGGATTAAGAGGTCTGCACGCCGGTCCCATTGAAAACTCTGCGGCCAGCGAAGCCATGACCTCCGTGTTGATCACGATCAATCGGCAATTCAAATGCCATGCCGGTCTTCGCATCACCGGCTTGGATTAAGCGATATGGCTAAGTCGATATCGCCCGGTCTGACGCTCATACCCATTCCGGGACTGCCAATGATCCAGCAAGGCGACGACTTGGCGAGACTTTTTGTCGACAATCTAAAGGCGGCCGGAGCGTCGATTCACGATGGCGACATTATCGTTGTGGCGCAAAAAATTATTTCCAAGGCCGAAGGCCGCGCAGTTGACCTGGCCGATATTGAACCGAGCGCCCGCGCCCGCGCCGTTGCCGAGGAGACGGACAAAGATCCCCGCTTGGTCGAGGTAATACTTAGTGAATCCAAGCGTGTCGTTCGAACCAGACCGGGGATTCTTATTGTCGAGCATCGTCTGGGTTTTATTCATGCCAATGCGGGTGTCGACCATTCCAATGTGATCGGAAATTCCCATAAAGAGATCGTTCTTCTGTTGCCCGAAGATCCGGACCGAAGCGCGCAGGATTTGCGATTAAGACTCGAGGAGATGACCGGCGCTAAAATCGGTGTGCTGATCAATGACAGCATGGGTCGCGCCTGGCGTATGGGCACGACGGGACAGATGATTGGCGCGTCAGGACTCAAAGTACTGGACGATCTCAAAGGGAATAAGGATTTGTTCGGGCGGGAGCTTGAAACGACAGAGGTGGGCGTTGGTGATGAGCTGGCCGCCGCCGCGTCCATCGTGATGGGGCAGACCGACGAAGCCATTCCGGCGGTCATTGTCCGCGGCGTGTCACGGTTTGTCGGATATGGCGATACGACGAAAAAACTGTTGCGGCCACCTGAACAAGATCTTTTTCGGTCCTGAATTTTTAACCCTCATCCTCATGGGTAACCGGCTGACATGGATATGGGTAAAGACGAAAATGCGCCACAAGGACCCATCCTCGCTCTATGCGGTGGGGTCGGCGGTGCCAAACTTGCGCTCGGCCTTAGCCATATTTTACCGGCGGAACAATTGACGCTTGTGGTCAATACCGGCGACGATTTCGAGCATTTGGGCCTGCCTATCTGTCCGGATCTCGATACGGTGATGTACACGCTGGCAGGTCTCGGCAATCCGGAAACCGGTTGGGGACGGGCCCAAGAGACGTGGTCGTTTATGCAAGCCATTGCAGAGCGAGGCGGCGAAACGTGGTTTCAGCTTGGCGACAAGGATCTTGCCCAGCATGTTCAGCGGCGATTCCTTTTGGAGCAAGGACGAACCTTGAGTGATGCCATAAGGGAAATGGCGGCCAGCTTGGGAATTGCGCCTGCCATCGTTCCCATGAGCGACCAGAAGGTGCGTACGATCGTCGAGACCGAACAAGGCAATCTAGCATTCCAACACTATTTCGTGCGGCAACAATGTGCGCCGCGCGTCACGGGATTTCATTTTGAGGGGGCCGCGGATGCCAGGCTAAGCCCCGGCTTCGATCAAGCGCTGCGCGATCCTGATCTTGCCGGTGTCATTATTTGTCCGTCCAATCCGTTTGTCAGTATCGGGCCTATTCTTTCTCTGCCGAGTCTGACACAACGCCTATCGACGTTGAACGCGCCCATCATTGCCGTATCGCCGATCGTAGGAGGTCAGGCCCTGAAGGGCCCCACCGCTAAGATGATGAAAGAGCTCGGCCTGCAAATATCGCCAATCGGTGTGGCGGACTATTACGGCGATTTCTTGGATGGTCTTGTTATGGATGTTGTGGATCGAGATAAGTCGCCGCAATTTGAAGCGCGCAATATCAAGGTACATATCTGCAATACCATCATGTCCTCTTTGGCGGATCGAAAGGCATTGGCATGGGCGTGTTTGAATTTTTTGAAAAAGTTTTAGAGTGTTTCCAGGAGTGAAGACCATCCTTGCCAAGGTCAATCGATCCGGTGGATCGATTGAAGGGATGAACGGACCCGGTTTTCCGGCCGGAAACACGATAAAACAACAACTTAGGGTCAGGTTTTGATTCCATCAAAACCGGAAAGACCCTAGAGCGCATTCACAAAAAGTGTACGCGGTTTTTGGGTTCGAATGCGCGACAAAACAAAGACTTAGGGC
>SMXP01000135.1 GCA_004356335.1 Alphaproteobacteria bacterium
ATTCGGCCAATTTTTTCGACCATGGGGCCCCGGCCGACCTTTAGCAGGTAGTCCGCAAAATCATAATTGAAATCTTTCGTTTCCACCGTGAGACCGTCGTCGATTTCGCGAGCGCGACCAAAATATTGGGTGTCCATCTCAGACATGAAGTCGAGAGCTCGGCCGGCAAACGCAGCTTGTTCCTCCGTAAGACCTTCAACACCGTCATTGGGAGCTGATTGCGCCGCAAACGGAACGACGGCCATCCATGTCAAAAGTGCCATGAAAATGATTGTTGACGAGAGTCGTAAATTGAATGGCTTCGCTCGTGTTGTTTGACTCATTTCCCTCTCCCATGCCTTGAGATAACGCTATGTCAATCAAGCCCTAACCCGTCATTGGTCAGGCAAAGCATAAGCGACAACGTGATCCGTTATTTTTCGATATCTAAACTGGTGACCTGCCGCCACCGTCACCACATATTGGCGTCCTTCTATTTCGTAGGTCATGGGTATGGACATGGCGGCGCTGGGCGTTTGCACTTCCCACAGCAGCTTTCCCGTTTCAAGGTCAAAAGCACGAAATCGTTCGTCGGGCGTGGCCCCAATGAATATCACGCCACCCGCCGTCACAATGGGACCGCCGGACGCACGAAGGCCCAATATTTCCGGAAAGCCGAATTCTGCATATTCCTCTGTGGCGCCTAAAGGTACCTCCCACTTTATGGTGCCTTTGTCCAAATCGACGGCGATGAGCGATCCCCAAGGAGGCTCCGTACAAGGTGCGTTAGACGGCGACATGAGGGGCCCTACTTGGACGCCGTAGGGCGTTTGCTCGATTATTCCAGGCCGGCCGCCGGGTCGCCCCGCACCGGGCCCGCTTGCGTTTTCAACGTCCATCTCCGACTGTAGAACCAACCGGATATAGTTGGGCACGCGCGATACATTTGTGATCAAGAGATTGTGCAGGGGTGAAAAGGCGCCGCCACCCCAATTGACGCCGCCGCCGGGTTGGGGAAACAAAGCGGTGCCCTGAAGCGTTGGCGGTGTGTAAATGGGCCCATAGCGCAACTCTTCAATCTGCTTGCGGCACGACGCCTCATCAGCAGCGGTAAATCCCCAAGCATCGTCCGGGGTGATTCCCTGAGGTACCAGCGGGGGTGGTGCCAGCGGGAATGGTTGCGTAGGCGATAATACCTCGCCCGGCACACCGTCGGTGGAAACCGGCCGTTCCTCCACGCCAAAGAAGGGTTCGCCCGTCTCCCGATGAAAAACGAAAGCAAAGCCGGATTTCGTCAGCTGCACAGCCACGGGTATAACCTCACCGTCGCGCGTGATATTGGCTAAGATCGGTTGCGCTGCGGGATCATAGTTCCACACATCATGATGTGTCAGTTGAAAATGCCAAACCACCTCTCCGGTTGACCCCCTCACGGCAACAAGAGACGTGGCATAGCGGTTATCGCCGGGTCGTGTCCCCCCATAATAATCGGGTGATGCGCTGGATGTGGGTAAGAACAGCAAATCTCGCTCTTCGTCCACCGACATGAAACCCCAAACATTCGCAGCGCCGGTGCGATGCAAAGCATCTTGGGGCCAATTTTCCGCTTCCGGATCATTCGGATTCCTTGGAATCGGATCAAAGCGCCACACCAACTCACCGGTTCGGGCGTTGAAACCGCGTATTTCACCGCTTGACGAAACGGGCAAGCGACCCTTGGAATGGACCGTGGAGCTGACCGCAACGATATCGCCCACGATTGCCGGCGGTGACCATAATTGAACCCCTTTTGGATCACCTTTGGGTTCGGCCGCATCAATCAGCGGATTAATATCGACCTCACCATTGTCACCGAAATCGACGCAAGGTTCGCCGGTTCGTCCGTCGACCGAAAACAAACGCCGATCACTCGTATTGGTATAAATACGCCACTTGCAGGACTGACCCATTGCAGCATTTTTATCGTGCCATAAAGAAATACCACGGCATTTATACTGGCCGCCCCGCTCAAGGGTCACCTGTGGATCGAAAGACCATCTTTCCTCTCCCGTCGTCGGATCAAGAGCAATGATTTTGTTGAATGCCGTACAAAGAACAAGCAAGCGACCCGCCTCTTGCGGCGTCAGAATAGGTGTCGCGTGCAAACTGTGGGACATATGGAAATCGGGTAGATTTTCGTTTTCCCCGGTGCGGTAGGTCCAGGCAAGCTCCAACTCATGTACATTGTCGCGATTTATTTGAGTGAGGCCCGAATGGCGCATTCCACCCACATCTCCGCCGTAGGAGATCCAATCCTGCGCGACAACACCACTCAGTGAAGCCGTGATGACGAAGACGGCTACGAAAGTTCTTAGGATCATCCGGTTTGGCCTTCTCTTTATTGCCAAAATTGTTATTGCCAAAATTGCCAGTCGACGGTGACGAGATGCCGTCATCATTTTAAACGCATTGACCTTATTCGTTATAAGCCTACAGTCACCATAAGTTAACAAGATCATTTCCCTTGTCCACGGAATGTACTGCCATGTTCCAATTGTATACCAGAAATTCGCACCGGATTTAACTGCAAATGGGCGCTTAGCTTTCGCTTGTTTCGCAACAAATTCATTGAAATGACAGCTTTCCTGGTCGGTATCTTGAGCCGCAGTGGCACCATTCAGGGAGAAGAAAAGTGATACAAAGAAAATCTCGTAGCCATAAAAAATTGCCTATGCTTCTAATTATTGTCACCTGGCTTTTTGCCATCGTTCAATCACCATATTTCGCTTCCGCTCAAGCGCAAACAACCGAAAAAACACCGAGTCTGACGAGCGACCAAGCCGCATATGCAAAACGCACGCTGGATTTCATCGCAAAGATGGACTCGCTGTTTTTCGATCGCGTTGAGGCCTTAAACGGCGGCCATGAATTGGAGACATTAATTCTCGATAGCGAATCGAACAATTACGACATAAAGGTAGCCCGCGGGCCTGTTGTTGAGAAAGGTGGCCGCGTATTAACAATTACCACCCGGCCGACCGCTCGATTTCAAAAGCAAACCTCATGGAGTCGTTTCTTTAATTTGGATGTACATCCCAAGACACCTTTAGTCGGCATGCTGCATGCGGCCTTTGTCGTTCAATTCTATACCGACGGCACCAGCACTCTAGGTGGCTGGCTGGATGTGCTTCCTGCCGCTATGTCCCAAGAAGATTTAGATTATCTCCGACAGGAAATGGACAAGGTTTTTTCAAAATTTGGCGTCGACGGCACACCCCATAGAGAAATGGTCTGCAAAGGAGGCACGCAAG
Source organism: Alphaproteobacteria bacterium (assembly GCA_004356335.1). Classification (GTDB taxonomy): domain Bacteria; phylum Pseudomonadota; class Alphaproteobacteria; order SMXP01; family SMXP01; genus SMXP01. The sequence goes on from SMXP01000135.1 coordinate 3,270, forward strand.
AGAACAAAAGATGGCGGCGGCGACCGGCTTGTGTGGGAGGAAGCTTTTACGGCGCAAATTTAATGACGGTGACGGAAGAAAATTTTCTCTTAATGACGGAGGCCTATGAGCAATTTCTTGACGCGTACCTTACAATAGTAGAGAGACGTAGGGATGACCCGTACACGGAGGAAGACCTCTCTGCGCAAGATGCTATGCGACTTAATTGGTTGGAAGACCGTTTCTACGCAGATCCTTACACGACAAATGTTACGCCCTATAAAGCTTGGTCTCTTTATTCGTTGCCCCCGTCGGTTAAGTTCTAACGACGCAAGTGTGGGTTTGCACTCGACCCGAAAGACGCAGACCGGTGAGCGCGGGCCGGTCGCGCCTTTCCTGGGGGTTCCCAGAGATGTGCCGACCTGATAATTTCCGCACCAAATTCCGGCATGGTGGGTCGGCTGGCAATCATATTCAACACGACGTTGCAAGCCCTCATCATGTTATTGTCGCGGGCGCGCCCGTTCTTGAAGAAATGAGAGGGATAATCCCATGCGTGGAGTCGTCGTACATGAATTTGGCCCGCTCGAATCCCACAAGCTTGAAGTTGTCGCCGACCCAAGGCCGGGACCAGATGAAGTTCTAATTGATGTTCACGCCATCGGCGTCAATTTCCCCGACACGTTAATGATGCAAGGGCTGTATCAGATAAAGCCGGAGCGACCGTTCGTGCCGGGTCGGGATGGGGCTGGGATCGTTACCGAGATTGGCGACAACGTGACCCGCATCAGAGTCGGCGACAGGGTCACTTCATTAGTCACTTACGGTGCTTATGCAGAACAACTCGTGGCTCCTGAATCGCGTTGTTTTCACCTTCCCGACGAGATCGATTTCGTGATCGGGGCGGGAATAACGACTGTCTACAATACGGCGTATGTGGCGCTGATGATCCGTGGGCAGTATCAAACGGGCGAAACGGTTCTGGTTCTCGGCGCCTCAGGCGGAGTGGGACTGGCGGCCGTCGACGTTGCCAAAGCCAAAGGCGCCAGGGTGATCGCGGGTGACATTTCCCAAGAAAAAAATGCGCTGGCCAAGGCCCATGGCGCGGATTACACGATCGACCTTTCCTGCAATGATTTGAGGGAAGAGTTGCGCAAACAGGTTTTTGCCGTTACCGACGGACGCGGCGTCGATATTATATTAGATCCGGTTGGCGGCGACGTGTTCGACGCCGCTCTACGTGCACTTGCCTTTGCGGGACGCATCGTGGTTATCGGTTTCGCATCAGGTCGTATCCCTGAAGCTAAAGCCGGTTATTTCAACGTGAAGAATATAACCTTGGCTGGAATGGCGCTCGATCTGCATTTCAAACATGCGCCGGAGACCATGGAAAAGGTTGTCGCCGATATCTTCGATATGTGTGTCAAAGGGCAAATTAACCCCGAAATCACTGCCACTTACCCGCTTGAGGATTTCCACAAAGCAATCGAATTATTCGGCCAACGCAAATCGGTGGGAAAGATGGTATTGACCACCGGCAAAGGCGGCTGACGTGACCTTCCTCCCGGCTGTTGGAGTGTTTCCAGGAAAAGTGGACACCGGTTTTCCGTCCGGAAACACGATAAATCAATAACTTAGGGTCGGGTTTTGATTCCATCAAAACCGTAAAGACCCTAAGTCCGATTCGGAGGCATTGTGAAAAAAATAAGGGCCATCATCGATACGGCAATAAGGCGGGGTCAAAAAACGCTTTCTGAATATGACAGCAAGAAGGTACTCGCCGCCTACGGTATTCCGGTAACGCGCGAGGTGCTGGCAAAAACACTTGTCGACGTGAGGGCCGCTGCCAAGAAGTTAAAATATCCCGTCGTTCTTAAGGCGTGTTCCGATGATACCATACACAAGACGGAAAAAGGGCTCCTGGCGGTGAATCTTGCTTCCGACAAGGCGGTGGTTGACGCCTTCCGAACCCTCAAAAAGCGCGCCGGACAAAATTATGGCGGTAATTTTCTGGTTCAGGAAATGGTCGGGGGTCACCGAGAGCTGATGATCGGAATGATCCGTGATGGCCAGTTTGGACCTTCTGTTATGTTCGGACTCGGAGGCATTTTTACAGAAATCCTGGAAGATGTCGTGTTCCGCGTCGCGCCGTTGCGTAAGCGAGATACCTTGGCAATGATGCGCGGCATTAAAGGGCATAAGATTTTAAGCGCTTTTCGTGGCATGCCTGCGGTAGATCTCAACCTAATGAGTGACAGCATGATCGCCTTGGGAAAGATTGCACTCGATCACCCGGAGATCGAGCAAATTGACGTTAACCCTTTGATCATCAAGGGCTCCAGGCCTGTGGCCGTTGATGCACTGATCGTGTTGGACACGTGATGACAAGGCGAAATCCTGCGCAAACGGCACATCACCTGGAAAAGTTCTTCAGCCCTAAGAGTGTTGTCGTCATTGGTGCCTCAGCAACACCCGGCAAGCCGGGTAACGTTGTAATCCGCAACCTTCAGGCTAATGGCTTTGAAGGAAAAATCTATTTGGTGAATCCGCGCGGCGGAGAAATCGAGGGACTCAAAGTCCATACCTCCATCACCGATTTACCCGATAATATTGATCAAGCCATCATAACCCTACCGGCAGCAGCGACGATGGAGACAATTCGTGACTGCGCGGCCAAGGGCATTATGTCCATTGTGCTGGCCGCAAGCGGATTCGCCGAGGTTGATCCATCGGGCGCGCAGCTCCAAGCCGACCTAAAAAAGACGATCATGGAAACGGGCGTGCGCGTTTTGGGGCCAAATACCACGGGCCACGTGTCCATGCCGTCGAACTTTACCTCAAGCTTCTTTCCGCTGGGTCGCATACCGCGTGGCAACGTGTCCTATATTACTCAAACGGGAAACTTTTCCGGTATTAGCTTGCGTCACATTATGTCGGCGGAAAATTTCGGTGTCTGCCGCGTCGCGGGACTTGGCAACAAGATCGACGTGGATGAGGCAGATTTGCTCGACTATCTCGGCCAAGATCCGGAGACCAAATCCATTTTTCTTTATCTTGAGGGCATCAAGAATCCTCAGCGCTTTATGCGTGTCGCCTCAAAGGTGACTCGCAAAAAACCGACATTCCTTCTCATGGGCGGGGTGTCCAATGCAGGCGCCAGCGCGGCGCTGGCCCACACGGCTTCCCTCGCATCCGACGAACGCATTATCGATGGCGCGCTGGCCCAGGCGGGCATCACCCGCCTGTTCAAATATTCGCACCTGTTTCAGGTCGCCAAAGCATTGGCTTGCATGCCACTACCGGCAGGAAATCGGGTGTCGTTTCTGTCACCATCGGGGGCATTCACGGTTTGCATGACGGATCTTTGTCTATCTGTGGGTCTCGAAGTGCCAGATATCGAGGACAAGACGCGCGCGCGCCTGCAGGACATCAGCCCGTCTTTCATCCGCATGCGCAATCCGGTGGATATCTTCGGCAGTGTCGCTCTCCATAGCTTCGAATTTTCCTACGGTGAAGCCATGGAAGCGGTATTGAAAGACAAAAATATCGATGCGGTCGTTGCGATTCTCATGATAACCGACGAGACTGGTGTGCCGTCCTACGATTTTATTATCGATCTGGCAAAGAGGTATCCGGCTAAACCGATCTACGTCACTTTTATGGGCCAACACAACCATAATGTTGCGGCAAAGGCCTATTTAGAGCGGCACGATGTGCCGGCCTTTATGCTTGTAGAGGAACCGTTCGAGGTTTTGGGTATACTTAATCGCTGCCGGATGGCGATGAAAGGCGAGTGAATGGAATATATTTAACGGTCACGACGAACGCCCGTTTTAGGCATCAAATACACAATTGACAGCCGGCAAAAATCAGGCAATTCATGAAATAACGCACTATCTTCTCACTCTAAAGCGCATTCAGGAAAAGTGGACCCGGTTTTCCGTCCGAATGCGCGACAAAACAAAGACTTAGAGCACGTTAGGGATTCCAAATAAAGTGAACGTGCTCTAAAGCATTCGATATCGCCGACCAAAACATGAGGAGCGACACGTGTCAGCCAAAAATACTGTAGGCTCATATGTTGGACAAGCCATTGAGCGACAAGAAGATGCGGCGTTACTTGGCGGTCAGGCGCTGTTTTCCGATGATTTGCCCATTGCGGCGGGGACATTGCACGCCGCCATTCTGAGATCTCCTCACGCGCATGCAGAGATCGTCAGCATCGACACGATTGCCGCTAAGGCCCTGCCCAGCGTTGCCGCAGTTCTTATCGGCTCGGATATTCAGCAATACTCGGATCCGTTCATTACAGTATTGAAAAGACCAATTGACGAATGGTCGTTGGCGGTAGATCGCGTACGTTTTGTTGGCGAAGCGGTCGCTGTCGTTATCGCAGAGGATCGTTATAAGGCGGAAGATGCTCTAGATCTTATAAATGTTATATACAAACCATTGCCGGCCGTCATCAATCCGAAAGAGGCTGCAAAGGAAAATGCTCCGATCCTTTATCCCGAAGCCGGAAGCAATGTTCTGTCGGAGCGGCATTTCAAATATGGCGACCCTGATGGCGCGTTTGCAAAATCAAAGCATAAAGTCAGTATAGAAATAGACTATCCGCGTAATTCTCAGACACCCTTGGAAGGATATGTGGTGGTGGCGTCGTACAATAAATTTGACGACGCTTATGAAGTGAACGCTAATTTTCAAGGCCCCTACACCGTTCATCCAGTTATGTCACGCGCGCTTCGAGTGCCGGGATCCAGGTTCCGAATGCAGACACCTGCCCATTCGGGAGGTGGCTTTGGCGTCAAGCAAGCCATATTTCCTTACGTGGTGCTGATGTGTCTTGCGGCGCGCCATGTCGGCCGCCCGGTTAAATGGGTCGAAGACCGCCTGGAGCATCTTACGGCAGCAACGGCGGCCCCCAACCGTATTATTCAGGCAGAAGCTGCCGTGCAAGAAGACGGAAGGGTCACCGCTTTTCGTTTTGTTCAGTTAGATGATTATGGCGCGCATTTGCGCCCCCCAATGCCGGGACCGCTTTATCGTCAACACGGATTAATGACCGGTGCTTATGATGTGCCTAATTTGGCGATCACCAATCGTTTGGTCTTAACCAACAAAACACCGTCGGGCATGGTGCGCGGTTTCGGCGGACCGCAAATCTACTTTGCCATTGAGAGGTTGATGCACCGCATCGCTATCGAACTAGGCATGGACCCGCTTGACGTCATCCGTCGCAATTTAGTGGCTTCAGATTCCTTTCCATATCGAGCGGCTGGGGGCGCCCTGTTAGATTCAGGAGATTATCAAAAAGCGATTGATCTTGGAGTGAACGACGGCGGCCTGGATGAGCTCAAACGACGTCGGGAAAAAGCTCGGGCGGAAGGAAAATATTACGGAATAGGTTATGCGGCCATCGTCGAACCTGGGCAATCCAACATCGGTTATTTGAGCACCATTGTGCCCTTTAAAGAGCGGCAAAAGGCAGGCCATAAAGGCGGCTCGGTATCCCATGCGACGATTCACGTGGATCCAATGGGAGTCGTCAGCGTTACCGCCGATTGTATTCCCCAAGGGCAAGGGCAAGCAACTGTCTTGTCGCAAATCGTCGCGGACCAATTGGGCCTTAAGCCCGAAGACATCAAAGTCAGTCTTGAGCATGATACGCAAAAAGATCCGTGGTCTTTAGCCACCGGCAACTATTCCAGCCGCTTCTCGTCCGCAACCGCTGTCGCCGCCCATTTGGCAGCAAAAAAAGTCCGGGAGAAATTGATTGCGGTCGCTGGGCAAGCTTTGAATGTGACAACTGACGATATCGAATTGACCGGCGGTAAGATCGTCGATTCGAAGAATCCCGAGAACTTTCTGAAGTTTCATCGAGTTGCCGGATTGACCCATTGGGAACCAGGAAAGCTTCCCACGGGCATGGCGGCAGGGCTAAGTGAGACAGCGAGCTGGGCGCCGCCCGAGCTTGATCCTCCAACGGAAGGCGATCAAATCAATACATCGCTGACCTATGGATTCTTGTTTGATTATTGTGGCGTTGAGATCGATCCTCATACGGCGGAAATAAGAATAGATAAGTATGTAACGACTCATGATTCAGGCAAACTTCTGAATCCGCTTATCGCAAATGGACAGATCTATGGCGCATTCGCTTGGGGCGTCGGATGCGCCTTATTAGAGGAGTTCGCCTACGGTGAAGATGGCAGCTTTCTAACCGGTACTTTTGCTGATTATCTTTGTCCGACCTCGGTAGAGATACCCGAACCTCAAATACTACATATGGAAACGCCGACGCCTTTCACACCGCTGGGAGCCAAAGGCATCGGCGAGGGCAATTGTATGAGTACGCCCGTGTGCATTGCCAATGCAGTATGCGACGCGATCGGCGCTGAAAACGTGAATTTGCCGATATATCCTGCGAAGCTGCTTCCCTTTATCGACCGAGAAGAAACGGCGCCTCCTCAGGACATCGCTCTATCGCAGCGGCAGCAAACCCCTGACGGTGGGCGTGCTATTGTAGGTGAGGGAAATATTTTCGCGCCGACAGATCCGGAAACGGTATGGCAGACCTTGCTCGACCCGCGGCATTTGGCAGCGATCATTCCCGGTTGTCAAAATTTGGAAGTGGTCGGCGAAAATGCCTATCGAGCTGACGTCAATATCGCAGTTGGCCCGATTGGCGGCATGTTTCGCGCGGAGATCTCACTTTCCGATTTAGATCCACCTAAATCGGTCACACTATCGGGTAGTTTGGCAGGGCCTCTCGGATCTTCTGCCGGCAGCGGAAAAGTAAGGTTGACACAAGAAGAGAATGGAACGCGAATTGACTACACATATTCGGTGGAAGTCAGCGGTAAGGTGGCAGCCATTGGCGGACGAATGTTGGATGGGGCAAGCCAAGTATTGATCAATCAATTCTTTAAACGGCTCATTGTCAGACTTGGTGGAGAACCAATCGAAAAGCCCACTCTCTGGGCCCGGTTCCTTCGACTGCTAGGATTCAACAGATGAAACCGGTTCCATTCGATTATGTGCAAGCCCAGTCAACGGAGGAGGCATTGGCGTGTCTAAAGGACTCGGATCGCAATGTTCGTGTTCTGGCGGGCGGTCAATCATTGGTTGCCATGCTTAATCTGCGGCTCGTGAGGCCGAATTTATTGGTTGATATTTCGCAAATTGAATCGCTCTCCACTATTCGACAGTCCAAAGACATATTAGAGATTGGCGCGGCCGTCACCCAAGCGGAACTTAAACAATGGCCGGGTTTAGCTGAAAGCGTTCCGCAGCTCAGTATGGCATTGCCCTTCGTTGGGCATTTTCAGACGCGAAACAAAGGCACGGTGTGCGGTTCCCTCGCCCATGCGGATCCAAGTTCTGAACTTCCGTTATGTCTGGCGGCATTGAACGGATCGGTGGTGCTGCAGTCAGCCCGTCGATCACGCGTTCTGAACGCAGCTGAATTTCAGACAGGGATGTTGTCCACCGCCTGCCAACCGGATGAAATGATTGTTGCAGCGCGTTATCCGATTTCTCGCGAGGGAGATGGATTCGCGTTTCGTGAAGTCGCGCGGCGACATGGTGATTTTGCTATCGTCGCCCTGGCAGCTTTTGTCACTGAGTCTAAAATCCGCCTGGGTATAGGCGGCCTAGCCAGTCGGCCGAGTGTTCGTGAATGGGATATATTATCGGAGCAGGAGCTAGACGAGGCACTTAACGCCTTTGCTTGGCAACTCAAAGGAAGCGACGACATACATGCGACGGCCCGATATCGCCGTGAGCTGGTCCGCCGCCTTGGCCGACAGGTGATAGAGGAGGCAAAGAGTGCGCGAACTAAAGAGTGATCGACAGCATAAAATTACCTTTACTCTCGATGGTCGTCAGGTCAGCGGTGATGCCGAACCGCATTTGTTGCTCTCCGATTTTTTGCGCGAGAAGCTTGGTGTCACTAGCGTTCACGTTGGCTGCGAACATGGTGTGTGCGGTACATGCACTGTGCATATTGATGGGAAAGCCGTACGCGCTTGCCTTACCTTCGCTGTGCAGGTTGGCAATCGACGGGTTGATACTGTGGAAAGCCTTAGTAATAATGAAGGCGAATTGAATGACCTGCAAAGCGCATTTCGAAAACATCATGCATTGCAATGCGGGTTTTGTACGCCAGGTATTTTGATGTCGGTCGAGCATTATTTGAGACATAACTCCGATCCAACGGAAAGTGACGTGCGTGACATGCTGAGTGGACATCTGTGCCGTTGCACCGGTTATGTCGGTATGGTGAGGGCCATTATGGAAACGGCTGCCAAACGCAAATCTGGCATTTGAAGATACTTAATTTCTAAACACGATGATTCGGATCTAGAAACAGAAGTAAATTCAAAGAAAGGTTGAGAGATGCAGAAAAACACAGTCATTGTTGATCGGTCGAAAACTCCTTTCTCTATTGAATTTGCGCCGAGCTTTAATGTGGCCGTTCCCTTCATTGATCGTCATCTCAGCGAGAGTAGAC
>SMXP01000136.1 GCA_004356335.1 Alphaproteobacteria bacterium
CCCAATATTTGGTCAGGGGAACCACCTTGCGCTAAAGTAACATGAATTTTAGTCGGCGCCGGTGGCCGGGCCGGACAGGCCCACGGCGATAATAGGAAAGCTTGGCATTGGCTCCCTTTTCTTCCAAATTGCTCGACGACCTCAATCTCAAAAAGTCAATCGCCTGGCTGTGGGATTTCGAGCGGCGGCGTATGATATGGGCAACGGAAGCGGCTGTTGTGTTCTGGAAAGAGCCGTCGCTTATCGATCTGCTCGGTCGTGACTTTGGACCCCGGCATAGCCTTGTCGGCGAATTGGAGAATTTACGATCGGATTTGCGTCGCGACGCGTGGTCCTCGGAACGCATTGTGCTCAATCCCGATGGCCAAGCTGTTGCCGCCAATTGCCGCATTCGATCTCAGCCGATTACGGATGATCGTATAGGTGCATTAATCGAAATCGAAGCGTTGAACGACCCGCCGGTGGCGGTCCACAATCTGACCGAGGCGACATTGGGTCGTTATGCGCCTTTGCCGCTCGCCATGTATCATGTTGATGGGCGGCTAATTCTCAAAAACGCTATGGCCGAATCGTTATTTACCGATAGTCCAAACTTGGATCTTATGTCACGACTGGGCAACGCCGATATCGCCGGAACCATGATATTACGCACTCTTGCGGATGGCGCCTATAGCAGAACCCTGCGACTCAGCACGGCCTATGGCAATCGTCTTCATCGTGTTGCCGCTCAGCCTGGTCAAGATCCCAAAACGGGGGCACCCACGCTCATCGTGTCGTTTCAGGACGTCCAAGATACATACGATCTTTGGCGAGAAGTAACTCAAGCCTTTCAGGGTTTGACGCGGATATCGAAAAACTTGTTATCCGAAGCCGTGGATAAAAATTCCAGCACGCGCGAGCGAGAATCGGTGCCCAAGGATGAGTCATTAGATAGAGTGCGAAGCGCCAAACTGGAGGCCGAGCGGAAGGTTCATCAACAAGCTGAATTCATTGCAAAGCTGAGCCATGAAATGCGCACACCGCTTAATGCCATCATTGGATTCGGCGAGGTCATCAGTGAAGAACGTCTCGGGCCGATAGGGAATGAAAAATACAAGGTCTATGTAAAAGATATCGTCAAGAGTGGTCACTTACTACTGAGCCTGATAAACGACCTGCTGGATCTATCCAAGATCGAAGCCGGCAAACTGCAACTAGACTATTCTGAAGTGGACCTGCGGGATGTCATCAACAGTTCGATTCGACTGTTGCAGCCGGCCGCAGAGAAAGCGCAGGTCACTATTCGGACCCTTATGCCGGTACCGCTGCCCAATGTGGTGGCGGATGCCCGCAGCATGCATCAAATCCTGAATAATTTGCTCAGCAATGCGATCAAATTCAGCCATAGCGGCGACACGGTCACCATATCGGGAGAACTGGCGTCGGATGGGTCCATCACTTTGCGCGTGCGCGATCAGGGGATCGGCATGACAAAACAAGACCTTAAACAGGCTCTGGAGCCCTATGGCCAAGTTAAGGGCGCACGTCGGACTGATCTGATCGGCACCCATTTGGGCGGGACGGGGCTCGGTCTGCCTTTGGCCAAAGCCCTGGTCGAAGCCAATAAGGCGGATTTCCATATTGAAAGTGCGCCGGAAAAAGGCACCCGCATTACGGTGACCTTCCCCAGCGCTCTTGTGCTTGTCGGTTGAGCACCGCTTGGCGGCGCGCATCCGGCTTGGACCGCTTAATTTCTCTTTTCGACGCCTCATTCGTGCCAAACTCTTAACCTAATCTATGTCACCTAATCTCTGGTTCCGCCAACCCCCAGGACCCTCGCTCATGCGCAAATTGTTCACAGGATTCATCATCCTTATTGTGTTGGTCGTTGCCGCCCTTCTGGTAGCGCCCTCATTCATCCCGGCAGACGTTTATAAAGATCGCATCACCCAAGCAGCCAGCGACGCGACGGGCCGAGAAGTCGGCATTTCAGGCGATATGCATTTTGCTTTCTTCCCCCGGTTCGAAGTGGTCGCCGAAAATGTCACCGTGGGCAACGTGCCCGGTGGCACAGCTGATTACTTTGCCCGAATCGGCGCGCTTGCCATCGGTATAGAAGTGATGCCGCTATTGAAAGGTGTTGTCAGCATCGATCGCTTCGAGCTGAACGCTCCCGAAATTAACTTAGAAGTCGACCGCAACGGCGACGGTAATTGGATATTCGATTCGGATGGCGCGCCAAATAACGATCAAGCCGCAACAGAGGGCGGCTTCGAGTTGAACAATATCAGCCTACGTAATGTCCGCCTTGTCGATGGACGGATTACTTATCGTAACGCGCAAGGCGCAGTTGAAACCTACGAAGATATCAATATCGAGCTAGATCTGGCCGACTTAGATAGTCCGCTATCGGCCAAGGGATCGCTACGCGCAAAGAACGAACTCATTAATATCATCGCGACCGTCGATCGACCGAGAACGTTGCTCGATGGTGGTGAAACCCATATTCAATTTGATCTAGACGCCGGCTTCGGCGAGGTAACGTTTGACGGACACGCCACGATTGCCGATGGCCAATCCCCCGTATTCGCGGGTCTTTTGGATATGTCGATACCGAGTGTGCGCCAATTGGCAGCCATCGCCGGACAGCCCATAGCCAGCGCAAACGGATTTGGCAAGCTCGACTTGCGCGGCAACGTAATCGCCAATGACAGCCGCCTCGATGTTGAAAATGTCAAGGTATCCTTCGACGGCATGAACGGAACGGGCACGTTAACCATCCATTATGCACGTAACGTCCCAAAACTGACGGGCACCTTGGATATCGATAAGCTCGATGCCAATATATATCTCGGAGAAGCGGAGAAAACGTCGGCCAACGATTGGAGCACGGAACCGATCGATTTCGCCGGTCTAAAATCGATCGATGCGGATCTTGATCTAACGGCCGATCAAGTTTTCTTCCAAGACATTAAATTGGGCCGGAGCCGGCTTAAGTTGACGATCAATGGCGGCGTCTTGAACGCCATATTGAACGAACTGAACCTCTATGAGGGGTCGGGAAAGGGCTCCCTAACCATAGATGCCCAGAGAAGTACTCCGGTTGTCCGCTCGGAGTTTAGCCTCAATGCATTACAGGCTCTACCGTTTCTGCGAGACGCCATGGGCCTCGATCGTATCGAGGGCATCGGCAATATGACCTACTCATTCACGACTTCCGGCCAAACCCAGCGCCAATTGGTGAGCAACCTTAATGGCGTAACAAGTCTGAAGTTTTTGGATGGGGCGTGGCGCGGCGTAAATCTGGCATCGTTGGCGCGCAATGTACAAACAGCTTTTGGCCAAGGCGTGCAAAACGATGCCGCCGGGCAAGAAGATGTCGGCGAGCAACAGAAGACGGATTTTGCCGAGCTAAGCGGAACGTTTGTGATCCGCAATGGGCAAGTCACCAATGATGACTTCCAAATGCTCAATCCTTTTCTTCGGGTGCTCGGTGGTGGGTCGATTGATCTCATCAATCAAACGGTTCGTTTTAAGCTTCGTCCCAAGTTCGTGACGTCGACACAAGGCCAAGGCGGCGATTTGGGTGTCGGCGGTATCGCCGTACCGATCATTGTCGAGGGCCCTTGGAGTGATTTGAGATACCGTCCCGATTTTGCCGGGCTGTTGACCAATGCGCTTATCCCCGGTACCGGCGAGTCAACCGGCAATCCCATTCAAGATCTCATTCAAGGAACTATCGGAAGGGCATTGGGCCTGCCTCAACCGGACTCCGATAATACTAAGAGCGACTCAAACGGCACCGCCGACCAAGAAACGGAAACCGCACAAGACGGCCCGGACTGGTCCGTGCCGTCAGACAGCGAGTCCCAGTCGGAGCCTGAAAAGGAGACGCCACCCAAGCCTGTGGATTTTCTGTTTGGCATTCTGAAGGAATTGGAAAAGGATTGATCCTAGAGCCCATTCAGGAAAACCGGTACCCGCCCCGGCCTTCGCCGGGACATGCTTTTCTTGAAAACGCTCTAATTGGACGACCGGATATTTGGCCCATAAGGCCTATTTCGTCATGTCCATGGCTTCGTCCATTGCGGCATCCATCACGTCGTCGGCCGCGTCTTCAATGGCGTCTTCAATGGCGTCTTCAATGGCGTCTTCCACTGCCTCTTCGATGACATCCTCAGCACTGTCCGCCGAGTCTTCGACAACTTCCTCAGCCACTTCTTCTACGGCGTCATCGGCAACAGCCTCGACGGCTTCGTCGGCGACCTCTTCTACGGCGTCATCGGCAACAGCCTCGGCGGCTTCGTCGGCGACCTCTTCTACGGCGTCATCGGCAACGTCCTCGACGGCCTCGTCAGAAGCTTCTTCGACAACGTCTTCGACAGCCTCCCCGGCCATTTCAGTTGCATCGTCAATCCCATCCTGTTCGACGACAGGTTCCTCAACCGCCGACTCTGGCACCGCCATTGTGTCGTCTTGCGTTTGTACGAAATAGAACGTGGCAGCTACAACTATGATTAAGCTGATCAAAATATCGCTGAAGCGCATGTGATTGCCCCTAAATGTTAGCTCTATGTTAGCCCGAATTCCGAGGGGCCTGTCACCTTTGCAATCGCTCGAGAATTATCACCACCCAACCGACGACTTCAGTGAATCAAGCAACGCCCCTCAATGACAAATAAACTGCCCCACCCAGGTTTTTGATCTGGGTAGCCAGCATTAAATGGAGCGCATACCTGACATCATGAAAGACCCCCACCTCCCATTGCTGCGGATATTAACTGAACTCGCCGCCTTTAATCAATATAAGGGAACAGGATTGCGGTTGTACGCCCCTCGCCCCACCCTCATCAGACGGTCTCGGGGGTCAAAATGACCTGATCGCCCTCTGGAAAATTAACTTCAAATCAATGAGTTAGAGAGAAATCGTCCCGTCCGCCACGGCGCCGGACAGGACATCCTATGAGCCATGGATTATCGACCATTGGGCGTTCGCGGCCTGGGATGGGCATCACGACAATGACATATTGAGCAATTTGCGCATCTGGCCCCCATTCCGGACTTCTCTTCAAGCGGGCCAACCGGCTGGCAGAGGGGGTTCAGACCCTGCAATTTAAGGCATTGATAAGCTCGACATTACTGTCATTTCGCTACGGGGCGCCATGAGGTATGTTGCTGAACATGCGCACACTTTGTCACGAACCATTGTCACCCTTCTGCCGAAAAATACGCATCATCCTGGCCGAGAAAGGGTTACCGTTCGAACTTCGGGAGGAAAATATCTGGCAACCGTCAGACGATTTTTTCCAACTTAACCCGGCCGGAACGGTTCCCGTGTTGATCGATGAGACCGTGAACGGCAAGAGCAAGACGGTCGTTGCTCATAGCACGGCCATCATGGAATATCTTGAAGAGACCTATCCTAAGATTCGTCTATTGCCCGGATCCGCAACCGACCGGGCGGAATGCCGGCGGCTGGTTGCTTGGTTCGATGAAAAGTTCAACACGGAAGTGACGCTCAATCTCTTGTTTGAGAAAATCCAAAAGCGTTATGCTGGGTACGGACCACCGGACATGGAAGAACTTCGAATTGGGCTCAAGAACCTGCAAATGCATTTGGACTATCTCAGCGAGCTTATAGACAAAAGAAATTGGCTTGGCGGTAACAGATTTAGCCTGGCGGATATCGCTGCCGCTTCTCATCTTTCTGCGATCGATTATCTGGGTGACGTACCCTGGGCCAACTTTGAGATCGTCAAAAACTGGTATGCTAGAATAAAATCCCGGCCTAGTTTCCGCCCTCTTTTGGCTGACCGCATTCCTGGCATGCCGCCGCCCAGACATTACGATGATTTGGATTTTTGAGCCTTCGTCTTAAAATGACGGACAGAATTGAACAGAAACCCGTAAGGGACCGTCTTCTTGCCGAGGGCTTTGATGCCGTTGGCTTTACCAAGCCTGGACAAATCAGTGCGGCCGGCCGCCGTCTCGAAGAGTTTCTCGAAAGAGATTGGCAGGGTGACATGCAATGGATGGTCTCCAAAGCAGACCGGCGGGCCAACCCCTTCGTTCTGTGGCCTGATGTTAGAAGCATCATTGTGGTCGGCATGAATTATGCCCCTTCGTCCGATCCGCTCTCTATCCTGAATAAATCGGACTGCGGAGGCATTTCCGTCTATGCGCAGGGGCGTGACTATCACGACGTCATCAAGAAGCGTCTGAAAAAAGCCGCCCATTGGATACAGGATCGCTATGGCGGCGACCTCAAAGTGTTTGTCGATACGGCACCTATTATGGAAAAGCCTTTGGCCGAAGCGGCCGGATTAGGCTGGCAGGGAAAACATACCAATTTGGTATCTTCGGATTTCGGCTCATGGCTTTTTTTGGCAAGCATATTTACCACATTGGACTTTGCCGAAGACAAGGCGCATGTGGACCAGTGCGGTACGTGCTCAAGCTGCATTGATATCTGCCCGACCAATGCCATCCCGGCACCCTACCAGCTCGATGCCAGACGCTGCATTTCCTATCTGACGATCGAACACAAAGGACATATTGCAAAATCATTCCGTGCTGCGATCGGAAATCGCATTTATGGCTGTGATGATTGTTTAGCCGTGTGTCCCTGGAACAAATTCGCAGCGCAGGCGCGGGAACAGGCCTTCCATCCTCGGTCGGAATTGCAGGCGCCGCTGTTGAAGGAATTGGCGGCATTAGATGATGGCGGTTTTCGGGACCTGTTCACGGCATCGCCTATCAAGCGCCTTGGACGCGATCGGTTTGTCCGTAACGTATTGATTGCCATCGGCAATTCGCACCGCCGAGACCTTTTGGAAAGCGCCGTCCGACTTTTGCGCGACCCATCGCCGTTAGTGCGCGCCATGGCAATTTGGGCAGTACGAGAAATTGCAGCATCGGACGAGTTTAAGCGCTTACGCCCTACCCACATGGCACAAGAGACCGATACAGCGGTGATTGCCGAATGGAACGATGCCGATGCTTGATCAGCCGTTGCTCATTCCACGGCCCGCCCGGCAAGGATTTCACGCCGCCGTCCAATTTTTCCGCATGCGATGAGCGGTCGCTCGATCGACGAAAAGTTCGGGATGGCTCGGATCAAGCTCAATGGCGGAGGTCAATACAGGCCTCGTATGGTGTGCTGTCCTTGGCCTGACACCATGAACTTTCAGCGACAACCAGACCGGCCACCAAAGCCAAACTTACCCATAGGCGCATGACACCTTGCCGCGCTCTCCGCAACCTCATAACAATTGACGAAAGATTAGGTCTTGGCAAGAATGACAGGCCTATTTATGAAGCGACTTTTTTGTTTCGGTCTCGGATTTACCGGCCTGACCCTGGCCAAGCAACTGAAAGCCTCGGGCTGGTCGGTCGCCGGAACCCGTCGCACCAAAGATAAGGCGGCTATTCTTCGATCCGCCGGAATCGATGGCTTCGTTTTTACCGGCAAGGAGATGGCGCCCGATGTTAAGAAAGCATTGGCCAACGCCAGTCACGTTCTCAGCACGATTGCCCCAGACTCTTCTTCGGCCGGAAACAGCGCCAGTGGACAGATCGCCGATCCGGTGCTGCGCTATTACAAGGGGGATATTCTCAATAGAGCGCAAAATCTAGCTTGGGTCGGCTACCTTTCGTCAACCAATGTTTATGGCGATCATGACGGACAATGGGTCGACGAAACGACGACGCCTCGCCCGGGCTCCGAACACGCCCGTCAGCGGCTTGATATTGAACATGCTTGGCAAGATATGGTGCAAACGGACGGCGTCCCGGTTCATATTTTGCGTCCGGCCGGTATTTATGGTCCCTATCGTTCCGCACTCACATCACTCAAGAATGGAACGGCCAAACGTGTGATTCGGCCCGGGCAATGGATTTCGCGAATTCATGTGCGCGATTTGGCGGCGGTTGTGATCGCGTCCGCCGAAAATCAAAATCCCGGTTCAGTCTATAATGTGGCGGATGACGAACCCTCACCCCGAGAGACAACCATTGAATTCGCGGCCATGTTATTGAATCGGGAGCCGCCTCCTGCGATTCCTTTTGAGCAATGGCAGACCCCACCGACGGCGAAACGGGATTTCACCACAAATAAACGCATTCGCAATGATCGGATCAAAAAAGACTTGGGAATAGTCCTGACATATCCGTCCTATCGAGACGGACTCAAAGCTTTGTTCGACGCGGGCGAGTATTAATGTTGATCGACGGCGCGGCACAACCTATCGACCATGTCCGTTAGACGCTCAATATCGGCGTCTTCCGACATGCGATGGCCGGCCCCTTTCACAAAAGTGACGCTGGCATTCTCGCCGGTCAATTGATCGACGAGCAACAAGGACCGTTGCCAAGGAACATCCTTATCCTCTAAGCCGTGAAGTATCCGTATGGGACAGGTCAAGGATATCGGGCCGCGCAAAACTAAATGGCGGCGACCTTCTTCTATTAAGTTCATGGAGATGAGATATGGCTCTTCGTCATAGTCCGACGGCAATTCGCAAACGCCCTTCTCTTGAAGCTCGGTTTTGATCGCGTCCGGGAACTCCGCCCACATAAGGTCTTCCGTAAAATCCGGTGCGGGGGCCACCAGCACCATCCCCTTAACCCGCTCCGGCCTGGCGAGGGCGGCCTGGATCGCAATCCAGCCTCCCATGCTCGATCCCACCAGAATTTGGGGCCCTTGGGCCAGTTCATCAAGGACAGCAAGCGCGTCTTGAGTCCAAAGACCGATTGTCCCGTTAATGAACTCACCGGATGACTCACCGTGACCCGAATAGTCGAACCGAATAAACCGCCGCTTTGCGCCCACAGCCCAGTCATCCAAAGCGCTCGCCTTGGTCCCCGTCATGTCCGAATTGAAACCGCCCATCCAAATAATACCGACCTGATCGGAACGTGAGGCATTGCCAGCACGCATGCGATAGGCGATGGTTTGACCGTCGGGCCGTCTAAGCTTTTTTGACTGCGACATCGATTTTCATTTTGATTTGTGCAAGAGATTCCGTGAACAGAAAAGACGCACACCAGTCTATCAGGGCCGAACAAATGGACATAGGTCCCACCGTATTGCAAGTGATTCCGCAACTGGAATCGGGCGGGGCCGAGCAAACGACTCTTGAAATCGCGCGGGCGCTCAGGGCCTCCGGCGGAAATGCCATCATAGCCAGCGCCGGAGGGCGCATGGTTTCCGATCTCGAATCCGCGGGCGCGACAATGCATATCTTACCGGTTGATTCAAAGAACCCTTTGGTCATGTGGAGAAATGTAAGCCGGCTTACATCGATAATAAAGCAGCATGATGTCAAACTGGTGCATGCGCGCTCGCGCGCGCCCGCTTGGAGTTGTTACTTTGCCGCCAGGCGTTGTGACGTGCCGTTTGTCGCCACTCATCATGGCACTTATGGAGCGACTTCATGGATCAAGCGCTATTATAATTCGATCATGGTTCGCGGGGAGCGCGTCATTGCGAACTCTGATTTCATCGCCAATCAAATTAGCAAAACCTATCATCTGCCTTCAGATAAGATCGTCGTCATTCCCCGAGGCGTTGATGAACAGGTGTTCAATCGCGACGCCATCTCTGCGCAGCGCATGATGTCGATTCGGCACCTATGGGGGATCGCAGATGGTGAAAAAAGTATTATTCTCGCACCCGCTCGATTAACCCCTTGGAAAGGTCAAACCGTCTTAATCGAGGCTGTCGAGCAGCTTCTGCGCTCTGGGCGCCAAAACTTAATATGTGTGCTGCTCGGCGACGCACAAGGTCGAGGGACTTATCGCACGGAGCTCCGTTCACTCATCAGAGATCGGCGATTGTCCGATGTGGTGAAAATGCCAGGTTTCTGCAACGATATGCCCGCCGCCTATGCGGTCTCCAGTGTGGTCGTCTCGCCGGCAATCCTGCCCGAGGCGTTTGGACGCGTGGCTATTGAGGCGCAAGCTATGGGCAAACCGGTCATTGTGTCGGATCACGGCGGTGCCCGTGAAACCGTGATTGACGGAGAAACCGGCTGGCGCGTTGCGCCCGGCGATTCAAAGCTTCTGGCCCAAACCATTGAGAAAGCGCTCAGCATGAGCGCCACGGCGGAAGTTTCGCTGAGCGAAATGGCACAGGCCCATGTTCTTAGGACCTATTCGGCCGAACAAATGTGCGTTAAAACCATGGCGCTCTATCGTGCTTTGACCGATAGGACGGCAGCGGCCGGTGATAAATTGGGGGCGTAGGTCGAGAGGAAAGTGGCCAAAGGACCGCTTCAATATAAGAAAATACTGGTGATCAAGTTGGGAGCGCTTGGTGATTTTGTCCAGGCGCTCGCAGCGTGTCGGTCGATTCACGAGTATCATCAGGGCGCTAAAATCACTTTACTCACCACATCGCCTTACGTGGAGATCGCCAAGTCTTGCCCTTATTTTGACTTTGTCTGGGACGGTGGCCGGCCCGACAGTTTCATGGTCACCTGGTCATTGGTCCAAAAAATCCGCAAAGAGAAGTTCGACCGGATTTATGATCTTCAGACCTCCAGTCGGACAAATCGCTATTATACTTTGTTATGGCCATTTAGGCCGGAATGGTCGGGCATCGCCAAAGGGGCGTCTCATTACCACAAGAACCGCAAACGGACCAAAATGCACACTCTGGACCGGCAAGCGGAACAATTAGCCATGGCGGGTGTCGGATTAGGGCAAGGCCGGGTCGGCGGCACGGCGTCGGCGCCTGATCTGTCCTGGGCGACGGAAGTGCAGAAAGGGGCGGCGCGAACCGAACTCACCTGGTTCGGTGTTCGCAAACCCTTTGCCCTGATCGTTCCCGGGAGCACGCCCAACCGCCCGGCCAAGCGTTGGCCGGCTCAAAATTACGGGCAGCTTGCCATGCGCTTACGTCGAGCGGGTTTCATGCCGGTCATCATCGGCACCGAGACCGAACAAGAGGACACCTATATCATTCAACAAGCCTGCCCCGGCGCGTTGAGCCTGATCAACCGAACGGACTTCATTCAGATCATCATGTTGGCCCGCCAGGCACATTTGGCTATTGGTAACGACACCGGCCCTATGCATTTGATCGCCAGCTCCAATTGCCCGAGCATGGTGCTGTTTTCCAGTGAATCTAATCCCGATTTGTGCGCCCCGCGAGGCGCCGACGTAACGGTCCTAAAGCGCAAGAAGCTTGCCGAATTGGGTGTCGGCGAGGTATGGGAAACGCTTCAGACTATGGGCAAAATCGACCCTCACCGGCCACCCCACGCAGACCAGCCAATCGGGGCCCAATCATCCTCGGATGGTTGAAAAGGGGGGGTCATATAGAATATACCTATTGCTGACGACATTATATGATGGTCGTCGGTCGCCACCCATAGAAACAAAAAGAGGAGATCCACAATAGCACGCAGACCATTTGACGCGCCGCCCAAAAAAGAGAAAGGTCCGCGCGTAAACGCTATGATCACAGCCGAAGAAGTACTGCTGATCGACGAAGAGGGTAACAAAGTGGGCACTGTCGGCCTTAGCGAGGCCTTGAATGCCGCGGAGGAAGCCAGCCTGGATCTAGTGGAAATCTCACCAAACAGCGATCCGCCCGTATGCAAAATCCTCGATTACGGAAAATATAAATACCAAGAACAGAAAAAACGTAACGAGGCGAAGAAAAAGCAAAAAACCGTCGGCGTTAAAGAAATCAAGATGCGCCCCAACATTGATATTCATGACTATCAAGTGAAGTTGCGGGCGATGCACCGCTTTTTCGAGGAAGGCGATAAAGTAAAGGTCACGCTACGGTTCCGCGGTCGCGAAATGGCCCATCAAAACCTTGGCATGGATCTGCTTAGACGCCTGCAGCAGGAAGTGGAGGAAGTCGCCAAGGTGGAAATGCCGCCCAAAATGGAAGGCCGGCAAATGGTCATGGTCATGGCGCCTCGCTAGAGCATTTCCAAGATTAATTGACTCATGAAAATGCTCTAGATTCCCAGTTTGGTCGCGCATTCGGACGGAAAACCGGGTCCACCCCGGCCTTCGCCGGGGCATGCTTTTCCTGAAAACGCTCTCATCATTTCCCAAACCCCCTTGTTTCCGACTTTTTGGACCAAAACGGCCTGTGGGCACGATATTTGAATTAATCGATCCAGAAGGCACGATTTTCCGGGCGTTATTGCTCACATTTAGAGCCCGCATTTAGAGAACGTTCAGCCTTTCGGATTAACGTGCCCCCTGTGAACTTCGCCAGGCCCAGTGGCAAGCGAAACAACGAATGTGAGGCCTCAGATGGTTAATAGAAAGTTGATCGATCGATTGAGCCGGCGGCTGATCTTATCAGGCGCGGTTTTGTTTCCCGTTATTGCTGCTGTGTTTGCGGCAAGCCCAGCTGCCGCGACAGACGTTACTATTCAAATAGATCAAGCCGCACCGATCAAGCTTGAACGGATGGCGGCTATGGTCATCGTCGGCAATCCAAGTATTGCGGACATTTCCGCACATGACGGCAGTCTGTTCTTCGTGACCGGACGAACCATGGGAACGACCAATATTATCGCGATTGACAATCAAGGCAATACGATTGCCGATATCAAAATACACGTCACGGTCGGCGAGACGCACCGGGTGGTATTGCACCGCAATGTCAAACGGTACACTTATAGCTGCGCCAGTAATTGCGAGCGCATTGAAATGGTCGGCGACGTTGTCTCAGACAAAAACCCGGTGCCGGATTTCAGCGATATGGATGAAGCCAACAACCGCAAGCTCAAGATTGCCGGAGAAGGCAAGAAAATATCCGAAGACGCAAGTTAAGCGGGTTGCCATATTAAGGCCTGCACCAAGACGATGTCTTGAAAAACACCGCGCCGGAGCGATCTGGTGCGGTGTTTTCTTTTACGCGGCATCACTTCCTTGGTTGCCGAACATTTCCTCACCAAACACAAACTCGGACACGGATTGTCCCAGAGCGCATTCAGGAAAAGTGGGTACCGGTTTTCCGTCCGAATGCGCGACAAAATAAAGGAGCACGTTAGGGATTCCATCTTTTGTCAACGTGCCTCTAGAGGAGGCCGTTTCTCCGGATCGGTCGGGGCGCATCCTTTGCACGGGCTTCCTTGAGTACCACCTGCTTTTCAGGCATGCTCGATCCCCCAATGGTTAAGTTAAGTACAGATTGAGGAGAGACCCCCGTGACGCTTGCTCGCTGCATCTATCAATTTTTGACGATTTCCACCTTTGTCATTGCCCTGACCACTATTACCGCCGCGCAACGGCCCAACTTAAATGCCGAACCGGCCGACCACGAAATAGCCAAGGTGGAAGCCAAGAGCGAGCGGTTTATGATCTCCGCCGCCAATCCACTGGCCGTTGAAGCCGGATATGACATTCTAAAAGCGGGCGGCAGCGCAGTTGATGCGGCGATCGCGGCTCAGATGGTTCTCAACTTGGTCGAACCGCAATCGTCAGGCATTGGCGGCGGCGCTTTCTTGGTCCATTACGATGCCGCCACGCAACAAGTCACCACATTTGATGGTCGGGAAACGGCACCAAGTGCCGCAACATCCAATATGTTTCTAGATGCCTCAGGCAAGTTCATTGGCCGCCGGCAAGCCTTTTCAAGCGGCCGCTCCACCGGTGTCCCCGGCCTTGTCCGCATGCTTGAATTGGCGCACGAAAAATATGGCTCCCGTCCCTGGTCCGAGCTATTCCAATCTGCCATTACCCTCTCGGAAGAGGGCTTTGCGGTTTCGCGCCGGCTTGCCGCCATGCTAAAGGCCAGCGCCCGTTCCTTAGGATCGGCGCCCGATACGTCCGAATATTTTTATCACCAAGACGGCACACCTCTTGGCGAAGGTGAAATTCTAAAAAATGCCCAATTTGCGCAAGCCCTACGTCTGATCGCCGATGGCGGTGCTAAAGCTTTTTATGAGGGACCGATTGCACAAGCGATTGTCGACCGGATCGCCAAGGCCGTTTCGGAAAGTTCGTATCCGGATTATGAAATGAGTCTTGAAGACTTGACAAGCTACACGGCGATGGAACGCGATCCGGTGTGCGGTCGCTATCGTCAATTCAAAGTTTGCGGCATGGGGCCACCCAGTTCGGGCGGAATTGCCACGCTGCAAATTTTGGGCATGCTTGAAGCGTTTGATCTCCAGGAACTCGGACCGAATAATCCACAAGCCATTCATTTATTGGCGGAAGCCTCGCGCCGCGCTTTTGCGGATCGTGCCCTTTATTTGGCCGATCCCGATCAAGTCGATATTCCCATAGCGGGCCTTATTGAGCCCCATTATCTCAAATCAAGAAGCGCCGGTATCGATAGCCAATCTGTTGTCGCCTTTTATGTGCAGCCGGGGGTGCCGGCCGGCGCCGATGTCGACCGGTGGGCACCGTCGCCCTCAGAATCCGGCCGATCGACAACTCACCTTTCGGTGGTCGACGCACGGGGCAACGCGGTGGCGCTCACGTCGTCGATCGAAACCGCTTTCGGTTCACGGCTCATGGTTGGTGGCTTTCTTCTCAACAATCAATTGACGGATTTCTCCTTTTATCCCGAAAACGACGGCAAGCCCGTGGCCAACGCGCCGGGCCCGGGCAAGCGGCCACGCTCGTCCATGTCTCCGACAATTATCTATAATGACGATGGCTCGCTTCGAATGGTGATTGGCTCGCCGGGCGGTTCTCAAATCATAGGCTTTGTGGTCAAGACAATCATTGCCCATCTCGACTGGGGCATGGGCATTCAACAAGCGATCGACTTTCCCCATGTGACCAATCAGAACGGAATCACGCGGTTGGAGAAAAAACCCATAATGAGTGACATGGCACCAGCGCTTGAGGCCATGGGGCATAAGGTGAGAGTCGGGCGCATGGGCAGCGGCTTGCACGGCATTGTGGTGACCCAAGAGGGCATTTTCGGCGGAGCCGATCCGCGCCGCGAGGGCATTGCTTTGGGTGACTAGGGTCTTTCCGGTTTTGATTCCATCAAAACCGGAAAGACCCTAGTCGATATAAATATGGACTTCGCTATGGAGCGTCTCCGCGCGGTTGGCAAAACCGACGACAATTTGATCCGGTGCGACACCGAGCTTGGCCAAAGAGCGCCGCACCGCTTGCGCATATTGTTGAGCCGCCGCATTGGATTGCTGCCGGATAATTTCATTATCGGTCTGGGGTGCAACGGAAAGCAGTTTGAAACGCGCGCCCGGATCAATTTCTAGCGCGCGGCTAACCACATCCGCCAATGCCACTTCATAAGACACGTTGGGCCGGTCGAACCGAATGATCACAAGGGGCGACATTCCGGCACGCACCATATCGACACCTTGTTGCCGACCCAGGCTTGCCGCACGCGCCATTTCACCTTTGCTGTCGACTGCCGCCAAATCCCCGGTTTCCACCGCGCGCTTCAGGACCGCCATTTCATCTCTTTGCAGAATCAACAATGTACCATGCCGACCCATTTCTTCCAGGATGTTTGCCATAATCCCTTGGGTCACATTGAGGCCAGTGGTTAAGTCGTCACGAAATGAATCAAGTTGGGCACGGTCATCTCCCCGCCCTTCCGAACGCTCTTGAAGCTGTCGCGCCTGTTGACGGATCGCCCGCATTGCTTGCACGTGTTCGTCGAGTTCATCAACCAAACCATTAAGACCGGTGAGATTCCATGCAATTTGATCCAGCGCCGTTTGCGCTTCGTTCCACTGATTGATCAATACCGGATTGCGCGCGATGGTACCGAGATGAAGCCGCGCTTCTATAGCGGCCATCGTGCCGTGATATTCTTCCACGCTCGCCCCATTCGACCGGTAATAGGCATCGATTTGCGCTTGCCGCGCAGCCACCGATTGAGAGATCGTCGTTAGATCCGTGTGCAGAGCACCGGTGACCTCATCCACTTCGCTATCGGCGGCATTCATAGGCCTTACCTTAAAGGCCAAAACATTTTGATTTGGCGCGGCCGTAAGCCCGGTGGTGCCTTCTCTCTGCCCCGCAGCCCCGGGTGCGTCGGAAGCCGCGTCGGGTGCCGCCTCTTGGAGGGGATCGACCGCGGCACAGCCCGCAAGTATGATTAGCGCAACAGCGCATTGGCAAATCGCCGGTAAATGCGTTACGCCGCGGCCGAAGGAAAACCGAGACGATGAAGCAAAAGGCAAGAAGAGAAAGCGAAGGATCATCGGGCCAAGTTCCGCTCTGTTCGGCGAAGCTTACAGCGAAATCAAGCAACGCCCAAGCACGGCACGTTATCGAAGCCCATGATAACCGGCAAGACGATTAGATAGGGTCACCTTGATCATCTGTGTTGGCGTGGGCATTGCGGCGGCGGCCCATGCTTGCCTTCGGCAGCAGATTGTGCGACATGTCGCGCCGCCCAAGCACGTTTAGCTTGTCGCTCATGCGCCGGTAGCTCAGCTGGATAGAGCACTAGACTACGAATCTAGGGGTCGGGGGTTCGAATCCCTTCCGGCGCGCCACTTAAATATCTCTTATATTTCAATATGTTAAGTGCTTTCCGTGGGCGGATTATCGCAAGATTCTGATGGATTGTGCTTGGCAAAAAACGGCGGATTTCCGGGATTTCTCAAGTTATACGTTTGTTACACGTGGGCTTTTGGCGGTGTTTTCGTGCAGAGTTACACAGACAAGTCACTCTTAAAGTCTCCAATCGAATACTTGTTATCAAACCAAGCCAATGCATTCTCCTGCATGCCATCCGGTAAATGTGGCTTGTCGACCAGCGTCAAAATCAGTTTTTCCAAATCATCTGAGGTTAGTTCTGAAAGCCTGAATCGTGTAGGCATCCTTCTCAATGTCTCAAGATACAAATCCAAAAATGGATGTTCATCTTGCCGTTCACTGAAAAGAGCCGTCAGACGCTTCTTTGAATACTCTACTTCGGCGTCGTCTATGATCGCCAGCGTTATCTTCGTCTTGCCTGCTGCCGCCGCGAGAATCAAATTTACGAACGCAATGATATCGTGAGGACGAAACTGTGTACGATACAAAAGATAATCAAAGGTTGCGTTTTGCTGCCGATATTTTTCCGGAAAGATGTCGTAGAAGTCAACATCATCTTTTGCATATTGCCGCCGGAATAGTTGTCCCTTCCATTTATTCCAACCGCCCGGCACTGCCGCAATCCAGCCTCAAGGTCAGACAAAAGGCCGAACCACCGCTTTTTTTAAAAGCGGACAGGTCGACATTGTGCACCTGATAACCCCGTTCCGCCAATTGAGCCTCAAGATGTCCGCCACAGCTTCCCGTCAAGTAATGAACCCCTAAATTCACGCCGTTTACGGCTAGGGTCTGTGCATCGGCTTCCGATACCGCAATGCGTTTTTCTTCGGGGACATGCACGTAAATTTCCTCAAGGTCGGCTGGGCTAAACGCGCCGGGGAAATAAATTACGTCACCGCCACTTAACGGCATCAGGCATGTATCCATATGGTAGTAGCGTTCATCGATGAGTTCGAGGCTTACTGTCGGCCTTTCGAAATAGTCTTCAATCATTGTCGCCGATCGGCGGTCGGATCTTGGACCGAACCCACACCAGAACAGCTCGCGGGCCTCGTCCCAAATACAATCGCCCGCTCCTTCAAGCACCATGCCATCTGAGAGCTTCTGCATGTCCTTGAGCGAGCCAGCATCAACAAGTTTCGAAAAAAACGATTCAAAAAACGGTTCTTCCCGGCGGCGTTCGGGATAACGAAATCGGGATAACAGAGCCTTTCCGTTATGGACCACAGCCGAATTGGCCATAAAAACCATGTCCGGCACGCCTTTTTGCGGCTGAATTTCACATAAGTTCGCGCCAAGCCTCTTGAGGGATCGCTTCAATTCGTGCCACTGAGTCTGCGCCTGAATTGCCAACTCCGTCCTGGCCGCCTGCCAACCGGTCGGATCCATCCAAGGATTGATCCGGTAAGACACTTCGTAATAGCGAGGTTCGCAAACGGCTATCGTCGTCATAACTGAACTCAATCGGTTAAAGCCAATAAGCCATCGTAATAAGCGGCGGCCCCAACGACACCGTCACGCGACGGATCGTTTATAGTCACCAAAAACTTCAGTACTCCCCTCAAGGGAAACCGGGCGAGCACGTTTATTTCTTAAACATATCAAAATCGGAGCCGGGTCAGCAAAGCTGATCTCAATGCCATAGGTGCTGACGTTAGACAAGCACCGATCCAGACAACGAGGCGGTTATTATTGTCGCCCACGGCCCGACAGATAATAATGATAATGAGCAGGTATTAGTTGGGCTGAACAAACTCGCAAAATATGTCCGCCAGGACGGCGCCTTTAGCGAAGTCAAGGCGATTAGTCTACAAAATGACGCGCCTTTACCCATCCGCGAGGCTAACATTGAAAAGCTCAGGACTTGGGTTGGCAAGGCAAATGATGATGGCAAGCGGGCGCTAATTGTCACCAACTTAATATTTTCTCGTGGCATTCAAAACCAGATCCGAGATGCATTGGATGGATTTGAATATGAGTTTAATTCCAAGGCGGTATCTCAACATCCAAATTTCGCTAAGTGGATAGAAGAATCTATTCGAAAGGAGCTACAAGACGGCTGATTGCCGTCGGACAATTATGGTGGCAGTGAGGTTCAATCTCGTGTCAGTCAGCAGATAACGATTCTAAAGCCGACACTTCAACCCATTTAATAAAGTTGGGCGGCTCTACCAGCCGCACCCGAAGCAATTATCCCTGGAGATCAGATGGTGAACGGACTAACTTTGTAAGTGGACCAAACCTGGGGGCAAGTCACTTTTCCAATGATTGACACGTCAAGAGTGAAACGCCCGTAATAGTAAGGGAGTTAGTTCTTCAAGGCATGCACTGCTGCATTGGTTCCCGCTATCCTTCCAAAGGTTATGTTCCTTTGCATGCGCATAACCGGCATTCCAAACTCATGATAGAAGAAGCCCGCCGCCATATCGCCCGTTGCGTAGATCCCTTTGATCGGGCTGTCCTTAGCCAATATCTCCGCTCTCGTATTGATCTTGGCCCCACCGTTGGTGAACATGACGCTCACAGCCATCGGATAGATGTAGAATGGCGGCTTATCTATAGACGCAGCAAGACTACTTTTCGGAGGACTGCCCTCAAATCTACCATTATCAATCCCGGAATTAAATTCCAAAACCGTCGCTTCTAAACCACCGGGATCGATGTCAGCTTGCTTCGCAACTTCCCTGATCGTATTACCTTGAAACCGAGCATCAAAAACTTCGAGCGCCGGATTGTCACAGACAGCCTGATCATTTCCGCTGCTATCTACAACTAGATACGCCGCTGCTTTTTCTATACCCATCATGGCCCTGGCCATATACTCGGTAATTCCTGACTCTACACCGACACTCTCATCAATAAATCGTTTGCCCTCCTTATCAACCACTATTGCATGATAGAACCAGTGCATTCTAAAACATCCTTCCGGCCCAGCGTTTGTCGTAATATCCATTTTCGGTTTGTGAATGATGGTGAGAAGAAACTGGTCCATGTCCACTATCTGGGCTCCGACCTCGCTTATGGCCCGAATGCCATCCCCCACGTTTGCCCTCCGTGCAGTGGCTATAGTCCCATCAGCTTCCGGTCCGAGATACTGCTTCATCATTTCGTCGTTTCTTTGGAAGCCCCCTGCCGCAAATACGATTGCTTTGGCTCCATAGGTTACCTCCTTTTCTCCCTTGCGCGCATGAACCGTCCAATTCGTACCCTTCGAGATTTTAAACATGGGTGTTTCATACTCTATATGAGCACCCAGCTTTTGTGCCTCAGAGGACAGCGTCTTGCTCACCATTGGCCACTCAAGGGGAGTTCTCCAGACCCTTCGCCTGACCCCGCTTCCAAACCGGTCCGTGCCTGGAGCCCAAACTATTCCCAGTTGGCCGAGCCACTCAAGACTGGCTTTCGAGTTGTCCAGCAATGTCCGAATCAGAGAGGGATCTGCCAACCCTCTGCTTTCCGTCATACATTCATCGAATGCCTCGGCCGCCTCGTCGCCCGGTTCGACACGAACGGCACCCGCAACCGTAAACTGCCAATTAGGAATGGCATCCTGTTCAGATTGTTTCTCGAGTAATAATGTTTTAGCTCCGTTTTGAAGGGACGCTATGGTAGCGCATAATCCGGAAACACCGGAGCCTACGACGATGACATCATAATCAAGCTGCATGCTGGAAACTTACCTCCATCGCCTATATAACCAGGCTTCATATGGCTCAGAGCTTTGATACGTCATTATAATTCCGAAACGTCAGTTGCTTGTTTTGTGTGTCCCATTGAGTTTTATGTTGTTCTATATCGTACAAGGTTCTCTATATCATCATGGACGGGATAGTACTTCTCCACAAACTTTAACGAAGTTGATAATCAAGAACCAAAATCTGCAGGCAAAGGCGTTATTCAGCCGCATACCAAAAGTTGATGAACATCGTTCATGCCCTGAAAAAGTGTTCCTCACTATACCGATGATCACAAAATCACCGGCATTCTACAACAAGATTGCGCCCACTGAATCCAGGATGACGCGTTTCGCGCCAGTCTTTTGCGCCGCCGCTTCGGTTAAGCGCCTTCGAGTATTGGTGTTATTTGACCGGTGATCAGGTCAATCCGCTCTTGCAGCCAATTTTCGCGTTCACTCGCGTGTCTATGCCACCAGTCTCCGATTTCTTCCATATTGGCGGCGGGAATGACCGGCATTTCCAGGTTCTCAAATACATTGAATTGTGCTGTAGGGACGACACCGCCGAGCGCAGTGTCATAGAGAATATGAGACCCGATGGTGGTCGCAATTCTGATAACTATGCGTTGCGCTTCCGCGATCTCGTCCAGCGATAGGCCGAACCGGTCCAGCGGATCAACTCGGCGTGAGCGTTC
>SMXP01000137.1 GCA_004356335.1 Alphaproteobacteria bacterium
GGGGCGTAAAAATTCCCGACGAATGTACGCGATTAATTGAATGGCGCGAGCACATCAAACAGACCAAAGGATATCGGGAAACCGCACGTGCACCGGAAGTTCATATCGAGTACCGTAGGAAAATGATGAGCGCGGCTTAATTGGTAAGTATCAGGAGGGGTAAATGCCAGCACGATTAACAGAGCTTTGGGCAGCTGGGGCATTAGAGCGCATTCAGGAAAAGTGGGCACCGGTTTTCCGTCCGAATGCGCGACAAAACAAGGACTTAGAGTACGTTAGGGATTCCAAATAAAGTGAACGTGCTCTAAGGAAACAACGGCTGCTGTTCCAAACCAAGTGTCTCCGGTAAATCGAACATAAGGTTGAAGTTCTGAATAGCCTGTCCGCTGGCGCCCTTAACCAAATTGTCGATCACCGACACGACGATCACCCGGCCGGGCAGCCGGTCGGCAAAAACGCCGATCAAACAAAAATTCGATCCTCTGACATGCCGCGTCGCCGGAATATTGCCCGGCGCAGCAACACGCACGAAGAATTCGTCAGCGTATCTTTTGGCCAGCACTTCGCGCGCCGTCTCGGCGTCGACGCCGGGCGCCAACCGGGCGTAGATGGTCAAAAGCTCGCCCCTATTCATGGGCATCAGGTGCGGCGTAAAGCTAACCACGATTGCCCGCCCGGCAACCGCCGACAATTCCTGTTCGATCTCCGGAGCGTGCCGGTGGTGGGCAATGTTGTAGGGATGGATACCTTCCGCCACCTCACAAAACAGCTGGGCCTCCTTGAGGCTGCGGCCCGCCCCCGACGTGCCGGACTTGGCGTCAATAATAATATCCTCGGGTTCCACGGCTTTGGCCTCGAACAGGGGAAGCAGCGCCAGAAGCGCTGCGGTCGGGTAGCAGCCCGGACAGGCGATCAAGCGCCCGGTTTTGATCTGGTCGCGATAATGTTCGGTCAGGCCATAGATCGCTTCGCCCTGTAAATCGGGCGCGCGATGATCGTGGCCATACCATTCGGCGTAAGTCGCCCTATCTCGAAATCGGAAATCAGCCGATAAATCAATCACTTTCACATCTTTGGGAAGATTTGAGATGACCTCTTGAGAGGTGCCGTGGGGTAACCCGCAAAAGATCGCATCGACGCCGGTCCAATCCGCCTCCGCCGTCTTGATCACAGGCGGTAGATCCACCGCCGCCAGATGGGGAAACACTTCGGAAAGGGATTTGTCGGCATGGGTATTGGCCGTCAGCACGCCTATATGGGCGCGCGGATGGGTCGCCAGAAGCCGTATCAGCTCTGCGCCCGTGTAACCGCTGGCGCCGATCACACCAACGGTGATGTTGCTCAAGGAAGACATGCCGGCCGCCTCTATCGCTCGATCTGGGTGGCTCTAGAGTGTTTCCAGGAAAAGTGGCCACCGGTTTTCCGTCCGGAAACACGATAAAACAACAACTTAGGGTCAGGTTTTGATTCTATCAAAACCGGAAGGACCCTAGAGCATATTCGGGCGAAATGGACACCGGTTCGCGTTAAGAAAATGCGACCAAACAAGGACTTAGGGTCCGGTTTTGATTCTATCAAAACCGGAAGGACCCTAGTAAATCTTTGTGGCTAATCTGTCCAGCCTAGCCGGTCCGACGGCAGCCGATGCTCTAGATGTGACCTCTCACTAAGTTGTTCATCCAATCCTCTCTGAGAGAATGGGCCTATGCCAGGGCCTATCAAACGTCAGGGCAGCGAAAGCTGGAACTGCCTTGCTGGTTGCATTATTATAATTGGCACCGGCCACATGACAGGTATAAAACGCAAAACACCCATCAGCCGTTCAGGCCTGGATCTGAATAACCTATCGAGATTCCACATTTAGTGGGGTGGCCCCATCGCGCCGTAAGGCGCACAAGTAGGAAAAACTTGATGGTCGAACACGGCGTCAACCTAGATCGTATGCTCACACTGGAATTGGCGCGGGTTACGGAGGCCGCTGCCATAGCCGCCGCGCGATTGATTGGCCGCGGCGACGAACAGGCGGCGGACCAAGCGGCCGTCGATGCCATGCGCCGGGCGCTCAATACACTTGATGTGGATGGCACGGTGGTGATCGGTGAGGGCGAGCGTGATGAAGCGCCCATGCTTTATATCGGTGAGAAAGTGGGGACCGGCAAGGGGCCAAAAATCGACATCGCGCTGGATCCGCTGGAAGGAACCACACTGACCGCCAAGGCCATGCCCAGTGCTCTGGCGGTGGTCGCCCTGGCTCAAGGGGGCAGTCTGCTGAATGCGCCCGATGTGTACATGGACAAGATTGCCATTGGCGGCGGTTATCCCGATGGTGTGGTGGATCTCGATGCCGATCCCCGGGAAAACATCAAGAATCTGGCCCAAGCCAAAGGGGTCGCCGTGAGCGATATCACCGCTTGCGTGCTCGACCGCCCCCGACATGCAGAGATCATCGCCAAACTGCGCGAACTGGGTACCCGTATCAGTCTGATCACCGATGGTGATATTGCCGGAATTATCCATACGACCGATCCGTCTACCGGCATCGACATCTATCTCGGTCAAGGCGGGGCGCCGGAAGGGGTTCTTGCCGCAGCGGCTTTGCGCTGCATCGGCGGGCAGATTCAAACCCGTTTGGTGTTTCGCAATGACGATGAGCGAGAACGGGCCCGCTGCGTGGGTATTGAAGATCTCAATAAGAAATATTGCATGGAAGACTTGGCCAGCGGCGACGTGATGTTTGCCGCAACGGGGGTGACCGATGGCTCCATGTTGGACGGCATTCACCGTGTCGGGGACAAGATCTCAACGCACACGGTGGTTATGCGATCGGCAACCGGAACCGTGCGATGGATCCGTGCGCAACATCGGGCAAAGAATAAATAATCTGAATTCGGATGGGGCCGATGACAGCCGCCTCGGAGCCACTTCACGATTCTATAGAGCCGCTCTTGGGGGTGAAGCACTCTCTTACCGGACGCCTTTGGCGTCAACGTACCTATGACGAGCGCTTGGCTTTGGCCTTAAGTCAACGACTTGACATTTCCGATATTCTCGCCCGTGTGCTGGCGAGCCGAAATGTGCCGCTCGATCGCGCCGCGCAACATCTTGAGCCTAAGCTGCGCGATTGGCTGCCCGATCCTCATGACTTGTGCGACATGGAGCGTGCCGCGCAGCGCATTGCCCATGCCATGACACGGCGCGAAAAAGTGACCGTGTTTGGCGATTACGATGTGGACGGGGCAACGTCTTCCGCCGTCATCAAGCGTTATTTCGACGCGGCCGGCGTCGATTTGCAGATTTATATTCCCGATCGACAAAAGGAAGGCTACGGGCCCAATACGGCCGCGCTGCTCAATTTGGCCGGGCAGGGGGTGACCCTCGTGATCACGGTCGATTGCGGCACCATGGCATACGATCCGCTCGACGCCGCAAAACAGGCGGGCCTCGATATCATCGTGGTCGACCATCATCAGGCCGCCGGCGACCTACCCAAAGCCTATGCCATCGTCAATCCGCGGCGCCACGACGATCGGTCGGGCCAAGGTCATTTGGCCGCGGTTGGTGTGGCCTTTCTGTTGATGGTCGCGGTCAATCGGATCTTGCGTGACACAGGATGGTTTGACCAAAGCGGCATCGAGGCACCCAATTTGCTCGATCTGCTCGATCTGGTGGCGTTGGGCACACTATGCGATGTGGTGCCGTTGACCGGACTGAACCGCGCCTTTGTCGTGCAAGGGCTCAAAGTCATGAATAGTTGGGGCAATGTGGGATTGAAAGCCTTGGCCGATGTCGCAGAATTGACCCGCGCGGTCGGCACTTACGAATTGGGTTTTGTTTTAGGGCCGCGGGTCAATGCCGGGGGACGGGTTGGGCAATCCGATTTGGGCGCGACTCTCCTGACATCCAATCAACCAGATCAGGCGGCTAAGATGGCGCTGGCGCTCGATCGCTACAATGAGGAACGGCGTGCCATCGAAGCGGCGGTGCAACAGGCCGCCTTCGAACAAATCGAAAGCCATCCGGAGCAATTCAAGGACCGGTCGCTGCTCGTGGTTCACGGCCGCTCTTGGCATCCCGGCGTCATTGGCATCGTCGCCAGCCGATTGAAGAGCCATTATCAACGGCCGGTGATTGTCATCGCGGTCGACGATAAAGGATTGGGCAGGGGGTCCGGTCGATCGATCATGGGCGTCGATATGGGGGCGGCGGTGGCGGCGGCCGACCAACATGGCTTATTGGTCAATGGCGGCGGCCATGCCATGGCGGCCGGCTTAACCGTTGAACGGGATAAAATCGGTGCGCTGGCGGCATTCCTAGAGGAAGCCCTTGGTCCGACCATCGAACAGGTGCGGGCGGTCAATGAATTGCGCCTGGACGGCTTGGTATTGCCTGAAGCGGCGGACTTTGCGCTTGTCGCTGAATTGCAGCGCGCCGGTCCTTTTGGTTCGGGAAATCCCGAGCCGCTCTTGGCGTTTCCCGGGGTGCGGGTGGTTCATGGGCAATTGGTCGGTCAAGATCATGTGCGTTGTGTGTTGGCCGGCGACAATAACGGTCGTGTCAATGCCATCGCCTTCCGGTCGGCCGATCGCGCTTTGGGCCAAACGCTTTTGACCCGGCGCGGTGCGCCGGTACATGTCGCCGGGTATCTCAGGCCCGATACCTGGCGGGGCGGCGAAGCGGTGCAGTTTGTCATTGAGGATTTGGCCTTGGCCGACCCGTGAGCGGCGGGCGCTTGCAAGCCGGCCGGGAGCCCAGTATAAGCGGGCTCCGTCGCCTCACAGAGCGCCCTTCGTCTATCGGTTAGGACGCCAGGTTTTCAACCTGGAAAGAGGAGTTCGATTCTCCTAGGGCGCGCCATTGCCTTTTCTCCAGAAAACTAGAGTCTTTCCAGGAAAACCGGTATCCACCCCGGCCTTCGCCGGGGCATGCTTTTCCTGGAAACACTCTAGCCGGGATCGCATTACCTGCTCCTGCGGTATAGTGCGCCAAACACACCTGGCGTACAGCCGTCAATCAACTCTTCAAAGTAAACCTGATCTTCGCTAATCGAAGTGACCCGCACTTGCAATCCGTCCATACATTTCTCAACACCAAAGGTTAGTCTCTCTTGATACAGATACTGGCCATCACGTGTTTGTAGTAACGACAGATCACCGCCGCATGGGTAGTAGAGGAATGCAGAGGATCCGAATTGACCACCTGGATTAATCTCCAATTCTACAATGTATTGACCAATGCCGGGTTCGGTTACGGTCCCCGACCAACTTCCAACAATAGCCTCATCGGCCTGAGTAGAA
>SMXP01000138.1 GCA_004356335.1 Alphaproteobacteria bacterium
CCGTCACGTTGTTCAATTTCAAGTAATCCGGAAAAATCAGTTGATGTGCCCTTTGATGCCGCGAGGATGACGCGAAACACGTCTTCCGGATCGTATTTTCCCTTGTGTGGTCCCTCGGTCGCCTTCTTATAGGGAAACACTTTGTCGGCATCGAGGCCTAAGCGACTTGCAACTTCGCGTCCTTCGGTAATGATGATGTCAAGGTCGGGCTTAGTGTTAGCCGGAGGGTCGATTGCCTTGTCTGTGACATAAATCCGCCGCTCGGAATTCTGATAGGTACCACC
Source organism: Alphaproteobacteria bacterium (assembly GCA_004356335.1). Taxonomy (GTDB): domain Bacteria; phylum Pseudomonadota; class Alphaproteobacteria; order SMXP01; family SMXP01; genus SMXP01. Next base: position 285 of record SMXP01000138.1, read on the forward strand.
TTTTTCGCCAAAGGTTGCAGCCGGAAGCACGATGTCGGCATATAATAAATTCGGCGCGTGTCGGTAACTTTCGGTTACCATCACGAATGCTTTTTTCAGTGCGGGACGTACCAGGGTTTTTACTTCGGGCAGGTCAATATGGGTGGCGTAGGAAAATTTAATCATCTTGATGTCGCCATCGAGCGCGCGCTCCATCATGCCGATGGCATAATTCTCGTTCTTCTGTTTGGCGGTTTCGGCCAAGCGCTCTGGTGGGATACCCCAGGCTCTTGCGATATAATCCCGGTGCGAAGCGTTGCCCATGCCTTCATTAAAGGGCAATCGGCCGGTCAATCCGCCCATCAGACGTTCGGACATGGCATTGGGCTGACCGGTCATTGAAAACGGTCCGGCACCGGGCCGACCGATATCCCCGGTAAGCAGGTGCAGGTTGATCAGTGTCAAGACATTATGCTGGCCGTGGATCGATTGATTCCAACCGCCGATCCCCCAGAATGACGTGACGCCGCCTTCGCCGCGTTCGCGGCCTTTTATACTTGCCTCGGCCCATACTCTGGCCATTTGGCGCACAAGGTCCGGCGCAATACCGGTCCGGTCGATCACCTGTTTGGGGCTATATCGCGCAAGTATGCCCTCACGATATGACTCGAAGCCATTGGTATGGTCTGCAATGAATTTGCCGTCAATCGCTTCGGGAAATTCAGTCAACAACATGTAGGCTAGCGCATTGACCAAAGAGATGTCGCCGTTTGGCTTGATTGTGATATTATAAGAATTGGACGGATTGACTTGATGGAAGCCATCCATGGTGCCTGTATAGCGTGGATCGACAACAATGGTGGGTATGCCGCGCTTCTCCTTTTCCGCAATGACGCGCCAAAAAAGCACCGAATGAGAGCCACGCGCATTGTGCCCGAAAAAGTTTATCATGTCGGCGGTATCAATGTCTTCATAACAACCCGGCGGATGATCGCTGCCCAATGCCGCGATATAGCCGGTCACGGCGGATGTCATGCACATGCGCGCATTCGCTTCGATGGTATTCGATTGCAGCACACCCTTCATAAATTGATTTTCCAGCCATTGCTCTTCCATGGTGAGTTGGCCCGATCCATAGGTAGCAATGGCGTTACCGCCGAATTTCTCAACAATATCGACAGTCATATCCACTAAAATTTTAGATGCTTCCTGCCAGGTCGTCTCATGCCAGACATCGTCGTCAAAACGGCCTTTCGAAGCGGATTCGTGGCCGGTCAAAGGGTTGGTCATATCCTTACGAACCAACACCTTATCCAAGCGATCCACATAGATTGCTTCGGAAGCAGTCAAACCCTTGATGCATTGCATGCCCAAATTGACCGAACTGTCCTTATCCGGGACGGAGGCGACAATCTTACCGTTCTGGACAACATGGTATGTGTGGCATCCAACGCCACAATAAGGGCATTGAGAAGGGACAAGTGTTTGCTCATTGCCGGTCTCCTGAGCCTGGGCGGTACTGCCCTTAAAGTCGAAAATCCAATTGTCACGCACAACACCGAATGTACCGATGCCGGTTCCAATCGTTGCGGCACCCCCTTTCAAAAATCCGCGGCGCCCGACTTTTTTTTCATCGAGCCCCAGCCATTCCATACGCTGTTTATCTTTGATCATCGATCTCGTCCTCCTCGCTCAATTCTTGGCTGCGCAGATAAGCGACGATCGAATCGATTTCCTCCTCGCGCAGCTCGACAAATCCCTGTCGGCCTTTCAGGTAAGCGCCCATCGGCGTTCCGACACGCCCATACATAAGAGTTGCTTTGATATAACCGTCGGTGGCGGATTTCAAAAAGCCCGGATCGATCAGCGCCGGGCCACTGAATCCGGATACGGCGCCGATAACGTGACCGCCCCCAACCTCGGGGCCACCTTCACCCTTGATGCCGTGACACCCGGTACACAATCCGTTGAACAGTTCGCGCCCTTCCTCCACATTGCCCGAGATTGGTTCGGTGGAGAGTTCGAGGCTAGGTTGGTATTGCCAACTTTTTATAAAAAGCGCAATCGCCTTAATCTCTACATCAGTGAGTATATCTTCATAAGCAGGCATGCCCCGCACAGGCCGGCCATATTGCATTGAACGGATCAAATAGTTGGTATCGGCTATCTTTAAAAAGGACTGTAGGTTGAGCGGTAAGCCATAGCCGCCTTGGCCTGTTTCGCCATGGCAGGCCATGCAGTTCTCATCGAACAGCTCGGCTCCCATGGAATACATATTGTTCCAGGCACCGTCCGTGCTGAATGGACGCTGAGATACGGAATTGTTATCCTGGGCGGCAACGAAAATTGAGGGAAATAACAGCAGCACTAACATCGTAATTAGAGTGGTTGGCGCGAATCGCCATGGAATCTTGTGAGTGCTTAACATCCCCTTCTCCATTTATAGGTAATTTATCAATGGCGTTGGGCAGTCCTTCCAGCCCAGATAACTAACAGTATTTCCTGGTCGTGGAGAGGGCTTTGATAAAGATCAAATGGCCCGGCGTCGGGGACTTTTATGCTGATCCCAACACTCGGTTAACACGATGGATGTCGTCGCAAAAGGCCGATTGATTTGCTTCAAATGGATAGCCATATACGGAGTAAGGTTATAGAGGATGCCGTTACACAACAGGGAACTTGGGTCCGGTATTTATCGCCTGCGGCGCACCTGCGGGCTTCATGCCCAAATTTATATGTCTGCGATCTTTGCATTCTACCTAAGCGGCGTGACCGCTTTGCTCGCTGATGAACAAGTAACGGATGCGGTTTCCGACAGCAAGATTATCGCTGATTTTCGACTCCGCTACGCGTTTGTTGATCAGGACTCGTTTGACAGAAACGCAAATGCGGTGACCTTGCGCGGTAGATTGGGCGTCGAAACGGGCAGTTTCTACGGCATTCGTTTACTCGCTGAGATAGACGCCACTCGACACATAGGCCACTATCAATTCAATAGCACGACAAACGGCCGTACGGAATTCCCCGTGGTCGCGGATCCCGATTCGTTTCGCCTGAACCGGTTGAATGTAAAAATTGACAGCCTGCCCAACACAAGTCTCAAGATTGGTCGTCAGAGAATGAACTTAGATGATCAACGGTTTGTCGGGAATGTAGGTTGGAGACAAAATGAGCAGACATTTGACGCCATTCGTCTGACACATACGCCTCTGCAGGACTTGACTATCGATTATTCCTATATTTGGGGTGTTAACAGAATTTTCGGCAGCGCCTCGGGCAAGGGCACGTTCGATTCGAAGTCTCACCTCGTAAGGGCCACGTTTTCGGCGCTGGAGCCGCTCAAGATTACGGCTTTTGTCTATTTGTTGGACTTTGAGGATGATCCGACCTCGTCGTCATCAACGATTGGCGTCCGCATAACCGGCGGCCACACCATCAATGACGATTTATCGTTTTCTTATGCGGGATCCTATGCCCATCAATCGGATTATGACGACAACCCAATCATGTACGACTTGGATTATTTTTTGGTTGAAGCCGGTGTCAATTGGAAAGCTTTCTCGGGGACACTTGGTTACGAGGTGCTGGAGGGAAACGGACGCATCGGTTTTGCCACACCACTTGCCACCGGACATAAATTTCAAGGATATGCCGATACCTTTCTGACAACTCCCGCAGACGGGGTAAAGGACCTATACGTTACCCTAAAGGTGCGCGGATTACAGGATCTATTGCCGAAAGGGGTCGTGTTTTCAGCGACGTATCACGATTTCAAGGGCGAAGCGAACCCCATCGATATGGGATATGAGATCGATGGGTCCATCGCCGCTCCCATAACCGACCATGCCGCGCTATTGATCAAATATGCCCATTACAAAGGCCGGGGTTTTGCTGCGGATACAGACAAATTGTGGCTCAGCATTGGCTATAGTTTCTGACTAGAGTGTTTCCAGGAAAAGTGGCCACCGGTTTTCCGTCCGGAAACGCGACAAAACAAAAACTTAGAGCACGTTAGCGATTCCATCTTTTGTGAACGTGCTCTAAGCAGGAGGTATTTACCGTGGACATCGACATTATTGTGGAACCGGACCTAACCCCTCAGCAATTATCCGAAATAGGTGTTGCCGCTGAGCGCTATGGGGTGAGAGCGTTGTGGTCGTCTAATTATTACGCCCATTGGGATGCTTTTCTGACCCTGCTTCCGTTAGCTCAGGCAACCGACCGATTGCTGATCGGACCCTTGGCCGTTAGCCCTTTCGAGATGCATCCCATGAAGATCGCCAATTCAATTCTCACTCTCAACGAGATGAGCAACGGTAGAGCGGTTATCGCCATCGGTGCGGGTGAAGGGGTTACAGATGCGATTCAGGCACAAAAGCCCAAACGCATTGTTCGGGCGGTTCGTGAGGCCATCGAGATCGTCGCCTTTGCGGCTACGAGAAACTTGGCACAAGGTTACCAAGGCGAGATATTTCAAGTGGTGTTTCCTTGCCCCTTGGATTGGGTGCGGTCGCCGGCGCCCCCTGTCTACGCGGCCTGCTACGGTCCGCAGATGATGGGTATGGCGGGGCGATTCGCCGATGGTGTGTTTTTCGGAGACCTGCCCATAGCGAAAGTCGATGACGCCGTAAGCAATGTGCGCGCGGGCTTGGCCAAGCGCGCCAAGCCGAAGGACGATTTTCGCATTACCAATTTCTTTGGTTGGCATATCAAACAGGACCGGGACGCCGCTTATCGGGAAGCACGCAGGGAAATTGTCTGGCGCGGTAAACATCTTTCCGACGACTACATTACGCCGTTCCTAAATGCCGACGAGCGCCAAATCGTGCGGGATAATATTGATGCGTTCAGACAGGCTTGGTTTACTAGATCGGGGGAGATCGAAGCCGTGCCTGATGACATCGTCAATAGGCTGATAGGAGGCATGACGTCTACCGGTGACATGAGCGATTTAGACCGCGAGATTGAACGGTACCAGGCCTTCGAGAAAGCCGGTCTTACGGAAATTGCATTGCGGCTTCATGATGAGCCCATGGAGAGTCTTAAGATCATCGGCGAGCATGTGCTGCCGGTGTTTCGTTGATCCGGTTCGTGCCCACTTTGGGTTGATGCCGTCGACAAACTATTTTGGGCCTATTGAGATGAAATATTGGTCGTAAGACATGGTAAATATGGATTGCCGATTGATTTGCCAAACAGGCAAAGAATTATATAATGCGTCAAGTGCAACCTAGTCGATATGTATCGGCTGGCATGTGGCAGGGGAGGGCCCGCGATGCTGAACAAGCGTTTGCAACAGCACAATCTAAGTTTTGCCGTCGGTTTCGTTTTAATCGGATCCTTGGTTTTTCTGAACTCGGGGGAAGCTGTTTCGCAAACAGCTCCGCCAAAGCCTGGTTCGCCGGACTTTCTTTTGCATTCCACCACGACCTTAATCGATATTGCTAATACCCGGACGCCGACCGAAGCGGTACTGGGTCTCAACCGTGCGCTCGATCAATTACGCGCAAATATTGAGGCCCACATCAATGATTCAGAGGCGTTTGACGCCGAAGTGGACGCTTTCGGCAGCCTGATATCCGGCATGGCCAGGTTGTTATCCAGCGGCGGTGATGAGCAGCTGCAAGCATTGGTAGCGGCGGCGACACAACGCCAGATGACTCAGCTCGAAAAATTGTTGTCCACTGTGCCAACTCAAGCTCAAGCAGGTATTTTGAAGGCCATGGACGCCAGTCAGCGTGGCCATGACAGTGCTTTAGCGGCGTTGCGCGGCGAACCAGTCTTCACCGGAAATCAACGCAGGGGTGTTACAATTATTGGCCGGCCGTCAGGTGTCGGGTCACCGGGTGGCATAGGCTCGTCGGGAGGAATAGGCGGCCCGCCGGGTGGAATCGGTGGTGGTCCGCTGGGAGGAATGGGTCCCCCAGGCAGAGGGCGTTAAATCCAACATTAAGTGACCGAAGTCAATTTCGTTAGAGTGTTTCCAGGAAAAGTGGACCCGGTTTTCCGTCCGGAAACACGATAAAACAACAACTTAGGGTCAGGTTTTGATTCCATCAAAACCGGAAAGACCCTAGGTGCTGTCATGAAGCGACATGTGCTCTTATTGATGGCGGGTTTTCTGTACGCCTGCGGGAGTCCCGGTGTATCCGTGACGGCGCCCGATTATGCCTCTCGATTCTCGTATGAAGCCTTGCGATTGGCCGAAGCGGACGGCCCAAAAGAAAAGGCCGATGCGTTGCTCGACTTAATGGAATATCGACTCGATGAAATGGAGCGTTTGCACCAAGCCGGGAACACAGAATATGTCGAAAGTCTTGCGGCCTCTTATCGTGCTTTATGCATTAAGGCCTTGCGGGGAATCGTGGCGGACAAGCCTTCCGTCAAAGTAAGCAGCAGAAAACGGCTGGAATCACATAACGATCGATTTCAAGCATTGTCGGATGATGCGCGAACGAATTATTTGATGTGCCTGTCTTATTTCAGGGCGTAGCGTTCAGTCGCCAGACCTGCCGACTTTGTCACCATGGGACAATCAGGAGTAGTTCTGCTCGGTGGAAGGGGCAGGAGCAATCATGACTGGAAATGAAACTCGGGACAGAGTAAATTCGTAGCAGGTACCTGTATTGCCGCAGGCTAGGGATTCGCGGCTGGGTTGCCGGCGAAAAGTTGCGAGCTTCTGACGCCGCCTTATAACTATAACTAGAGTGCACGTAAGTCTGTTGGGTCTACTTTCGGAAGATATGGCCATTGATTTGGGAACGGCCAACACCGTGGTCTATGTTAAGGGCCGCGGCATTGTCCTCGATGAGCCGTCAGTTGTCGCAATCATCAATCAGGACGGCCAGAATCGGGTTCTGGCAGTGGGCAACGAAGCCAAGATGATGGTGGGGCGGACCCCCGGCAACATCGAGACCATGCGGCCTATGAGAGACGGCGTCATTGTCGACCTTAAAGTCACCGAGGAGATGATTAAGCACTTTATTCGGAAAGTGCATAACCGTCAGGCGTTTGCCAACCCGCTAATCATCATCTGCGTTCCTTCGGACGCAACAGCGGTAGAACGGCGAGCTGTCCGGGAATCCGCCCTCGTAGCGGGGGCACGCCGTGTCTACCTCATTGAGGAACCTATAGCCGCGGCAATCGGCGCCGGTTTGCCGGTGGACGAGCCGACAGCTTCGATGGTGGTCGATGTCGGCGGGGGCACGACCGAAATTGCCATTTTGTCGCTGGGCGGTACCGTTTACGCGCGATCTCTGCGTGTCGGTGGGGACAAGATGGATGAGGCCATCATCGCCTATATTCGCCGCAAATATAATTTGCTGGTTGGTGAAGCGACTGCCGAACGCATTAAAAAGGAGGTCGGCTCAGCCTGCCCACCCTTGGACGGCAATGACAATACGATAAAAATCAAGGGCCGCGATCTGATGTATGGGGTGCCTAAAGAGGTGACGATCGGGCAGCAACAAATTGCCGAGAGCTTGTCTGAACCTATCAATGCCATTGTTAGGGCGGTCAAAGTCGCTCTAGAGGCAACGCCGCCGGAACTTTCTTCCGACATCATGGATAAGGGCATCGTCCTGACCGGCGGCGGCGCACTTTTAAATAATCTTGATCGAGTTTTAAGTAACGAGACAGGATTGCCTACTCGCATTGCCGACCAGGCATTGTCCTGTTGCGCATTGGGAGCGGGAAAAGCTTTGGAAAATATCCAGGCCATGAAGCATGTCCTGTCCAAGGCCTAGGGCGCATTCGGTTTCAGCGCCGAACATCGAAGAAAAAGATTTGCACAATTCTTGGGTGGTCTTTCGTCCAGTCCAAAGGGTAGCGGGAGTGGTAGAAGGGGGCCGGGAAGATGACGCACCTGTTGGAGATCATCTCGATTTCTTCCAGCATGTCCCAACGATCTTCGATGAGTCCGTCTCGTTCTGCTTGTCGCACACCTTTTAAGTCGTTTGGGTCCGGTTCGCTCCAACCTAGTTTCTTGTGCCGCCAAAACGCGAGGCTTCCGTTATGCCGGCCCTTAGGGACCAAGGACAAAATAGCAACGAAATCGGCAATCCCTATGTCCGAATGGATGAAGGTGCTTTGCTCGCCGTGCTGGACATAAAGCCTAAAGAAGTCGCTCTTGCGTTCGGCTGATCCAAGATGCACCTCGAAAAGAGGATAGGCCCAGGTGGCATTTGTGACGGCGATATTACGGTAGCTTAGTCCATCGTGCTCGATGGTCGTGTATGTTGCGTTGGCGGCCTCTTGGAGAAGCCACCCAAAATCAGGACAGAAATCATCGATGATTTTGACGTCCTTGCGCATGGGAATTTTGCCGAGGATCTGGCCCCCCCCTCACGGGTTCGGTCGCGATTAAGCGGCCCCTATAGAACCAGAATTGATACCAAGACTCAAACGCGAATAATGACTCATTTGCTCAAGGTATTGGGATATCGATGGCGAACTTTCCAGCTGTGTGGAAGAGGATCGACTCTATTGCCCCTATTTTGCTTCCCCGCGGCTTGACCGCGGGGCCCCGTCATAAAATAACTCTTTGTCCGTATATTGCGCGCACAAGGTTCGCGCACTAGATCCCGCGATCAAGTCGCGGGACGACAATAGGCGGGTGTTGCGGGAAGGCGCATGGCGGCGGTCACCGCATAACAAAAAATAACCCCAAAAGTCTGACGCCCGCCTTGGATAAGACGGGCGCCAAGCAAACTGACCGTCATGAAAAATCTTTTTCGGGGGCCGATCAGTTACAAACCAATGCTCTAGAAGCCCGCCTTCATGCCGATCATGAGAGAGTGGGCTTTATAGTCATAATCGAGGTCGAGGTCGGTATTGCTCGTAAAGGCAAACCGTACGGAATCAATCTCAGGCCCGCGGAAATAACGGTAATCCAGGGTGATTTGCTTGTTCGGGGCAAATTCGTAGCCGATACCCGCGCCCAATTGCCAGGCAAAGCCACTTTCCTTTGCATCGATGTTGATATGATGCTGGGTCGCCGGGCCTATAAACCCTTCAGCACCACCGAAAAATGCGTCGATGAAAACGGAAGCGAGATCTTCCGTCTCCGAGCCAAAATTGGGTGTTATGGTGCCGCGGCCATTGAGGCTGACCCAGGCAATGCCGATACCGCCACCCAGATAGGGCTTCCATTGGCTATTGCCCAGTTCGAACTCATACCAGGCATTGGCCATGATCGACCAGGCATCGACATGACCGTCACCGGTGCCGCTGGCCGTCCCTTTGGTGCCAAGCAATATGCCGTATGAAGATATGACCTCGCTATCTTCGACAAGTCTTGCGGTGAGAAAGCCTTCGGCAACACCACCA
>SMXP01000016.1 GCA_004356335.1 Alphaproteobacteria bacterium
CAATCGAGGCTAAATCGGTCTCGCTGTAGCCGTGTTCTCGTATATCTTCGTCCCAGTTCGGTGGCAAGGTTTAGCCAGCCCCTTTCGAGGTTTGCTTAGTACCCCCCTTCATCGCCGCCGCAATCCGCGCACCAATCAGGTTCGCGGCCTGTTTCAACGGATCGTCGGCCAAGTGTGCGTAACGGGCCGTCGTCGCCGGTTGTGAGTGACCGAGCAGCGCTCCGATCACCGGGAGGCTTAGCCCGCCCGCGACCGCCATGCTCGCGAAGCTGTGCCGCAGGTCGTGAAGCCGGACATTATCCAAGCCGGCTTTGGCGCGGATGCGTCCCCACGGCTTTCGCAGGTTTACCAGATGGCTTCCCTTCTTAGCGCCGGCAATGACGTATGGGTTGTCGTCGGATCGATCCAGGGTCGCTAAAATCTCAAGGGCCGCAGGCGGAAGATAGACGACTTTGGCCCCGGTCTTGCTGTCTGTAAGCCGCAGGCATTGGCCCTCGATGTCGACGTGCTCCCAACGGAGGGTGAGGATTTCGGAGAGCCGTGCGCCGGTGAACAACAATAATCGGATGGCGGCGAGGACGCTGGGCAATTCCGTCCGTGTTCGTTCGGCTTCTGCAAGAACCTCAGCGAGGCGGGCGAGTTCGGCCTCCGATAGGAAGCGCTCAAGCTTGCGCTCGGGATAGCGGTCGACGTGGCGGCAAGGGTTCGTGCCATCGGGTCGAAGCTCCCACTTTTCCGCCAGCGAGAACATCTTGCTGAGAAGGGCGAGAACCCGGTTGGCAGCGCCTGGGGTATCTCGCATGGAATGATGGAGCCGGGCCAAGTCGGCGCGGGTGACGGCTGCGACTTTCTTGGGGCCAAGGGCCGGTAGCACGTGGTTCCTGAGGTTGCTTTCGTCGGATTGGACGCTGCGGGGCTTTTTCTTCGGCCGCGCGTGTTCCGCCATATAGCGATCAGCAAGTTGAGCGATGGTCAGGGACTTTGCGGCCTCGCTGCGCTCTGCCCCGGGATCGCCGCCCTTCTTGACTTCGCCTGACCATTGTTCGGCGATCTCACGAGCCTTCTCGGTTGTGATGGCCCCATACTGGCCGATGGCCGGGCGCCGTGTTTGCCGGTAACGGTTGCGGTACTGGAAAATGAACACGCGCTTGCCAGAGGGCCAGACTCGTAGGCCGAAACCGGGCACAGCAGTGTCCCAGACGAACATGTCTGTCGAACCGGCCTTGATGCTCTCGACAAGGCGCTTAGTAAGCTTCCTCTTTAGTGTTGGCATGGCATCTCTCAACGATATTAAGTCCGCGCAGGAAGCACATAGGAAGCAACAGGAAGCAATTCAAGTCACAGCCGCACTCCGTGCATCGCAACTGACGAACTGAAAAACGTATTGTATTATAAACAGTTATCTGTATACAGAGAAAAGGGGCAACATGAGGCGAAATAGGTGCCTCCGGAATAATAAAGGGCAGGTCGATCACGGCAGAGTAGAAATAGGGCACGAGACGGATGAATCGTCACGAAAAGGATTTTGAAACCCAAGGCGAGGCAAAGCTGCAATACCTGCCTGGAGAATTTCACGTGGTCAAAGGGGGCAGTTACGTCGCCTGCGCCGTGACCGGCCGACACATTACCCTATCCGAATTGAAGTATTGGAGTGTCGATCTCCAGGAAGCCTATGCCACACCGGAAGCGTCACTGAAGCGTCATCAAGAATCGGCACTGCACGACTAGAGCGCATTCCTGAATGCGCTCTAAATGGCGCCACCGCCATAGGGGGGGAATTGTGCCACGGCTCGCTATCTTTATCAGTGTCCTACTTTTTTTTGCCCCTCACGGGCAGGCGGATGAGCGTCTATCGCTGCACGGCAATTACATTCAAGGAGGCGCCATTATCGGTCAGGCGCCTCCGGGCACGCGCATGAGGCTTGGCGACCTGCCGGTTATGGTGTCGCAGGACGGGCTTCTTATTTTCGGCTTCGATCGGGATCACGGCCCCAGCGCCGTGTTGCAGATCACCTATCCCGACGGCACATCGGAACAACGGCTTCTGGCGATTGCCTCGCGTCAATACGACATTCAGCGCATTGACGGTTTGCCGCCGTCAAAGGTAACGCCCCGCACACCGGAAGAAATTGCCCATATTCAACGGGATCAGGCGATCAAGCGGGAGTCCCGAAAAATCGCCTCGCGCAAAACTTGGTTCACCGAAACGTTTATTTGGCCGATGACCGGCATCATTACCGGCAATTTCGGGGCGCAACGAATTTTAAACGGTCAACCGCGCGCGCCCCATTACGGGGTCGATATTGCCGCACCGGTCGGTGCCGATGTGCTGGCGCCGGCGGGCGGCAAGGTCAAACTTGCGGCACTCGACATGTATTTTGAGGGTGGGCTTATCTTTCTCGACCACGGTCATGGCTTCATCAGTGCCTTTTTGCATCTGTCACGTATCGATGTCGCCGTCGATGACATTGTCAAACAGGGCCAAATTATCGCCGGTGTCGGTGCCACGGGCCGCGTGACGGGACCCCATCTCGATTGGCGAATTTCTTGGTTGGGACAACAAATCGATCCGGCATTGTTGGCGGGCCTTATGCCCCAGCCGGTTCAGGCGGCATCGCCCATGGAAAAATTGGACTGAGCGTCCTGCTTGGGCCAACGATTGTGCAGCCAAAGCCATTGGCCTGGCGCTTCGCGGATCGTGTCTTCAAGCCATTGATTGATGATCAATGTGAATTTCGCGATATCGTCGGTGCGGTTGCCGCTGGGCTGAAATTGCAGTGGCGGGTGAATTGTCATTTTGAAGTGACACCCCTTAACGCGCCGAAAGCTAGTGGGAATGAGAGGAAAACCATAACGAAGAGAAAGCTGTGCCGGCGCCGGAGCGGTCATGGCGTTGCGACCAAAGAAAGCAACGGGGATTCCGTCATTCAACTTTTGATCCACCAGCAATCCCACGTACCCTTTATTTTTCAGAATTGAAATAAACTGCCTCGCTCCTTGCGCGCCCTTGGGTATCAATGACGGATTAATGAAGGCCCGTCGTCTTTTCAATAACCAGCGGTCAACGAAGGGGTTATTTGCGGTTCTATAAATTGCAGCGCCGGCAAACATACTTTTGTTTAGGAGCAAGGGTAACAGTTCCCAATTGCCAAAATGTCCGGCAAGGAAAAGCGCGCCGCGGCCTTGCTCTTTGACCGCTTCGGCATGGGCAAAACCCTCAAGCTCAATATAGTCGTTGCCCTCATCGATGCTAAACTTGTCAAGGTGGGCATATTCGGCAAACGTACGCCCCAAATTCTCCCACATATCGGAAATGATCTCTTGCAATTCGCTGGATGTCTTTTCCGGAAAACACATTTCAAGGTTCGTGCGGGCCCGTTTTGTGACGGGCACCATAGGACCAAAAAACCGCGCAAATTTTCCGCCGGCCGCCGACGCCCGTTCGACACCAAGCATGCGAAAAAAACCCATAATGGCAAAAAATCCCACCGCTTCCACACCATGGCGCAGGCTTTTCAATGTTTTTGTGACAGGCAAAAATATATCCTCTGCGCCTTGCGGCTCATGGCCGTTCTGTTGATTGCGCTCTAGACCACGTTCACAATTCATAGAATTAGGGAACGTGGTCTAGATTTATTATTGGTCGCATTTTCTTAACGCGAACCGGTGTCCACTTCGCTCGAAAATGCTCTATCCGCGAGCAATTGATCCAGTTGGGCGCTATTCTCAAAACAGGTTTCACCTTTGAGTACGTGAACTAAGTCTTGTTGTTGTTTGGTCAACCTTACGAAATCCTTTTCGGTGGTGAGCAGGCAAGCGCCATAAGTCTCGGCGCGATCCACCATGATGCCAAACTCGCTGGATGTGAATGCATGATGGTCCGGATAGGCCATGGTATCGACAATATGGAGGCCGAGTTTTGCCGCGGATTGGAAAAACTTTTGCGGCCGGCCGATTCCGGCAAAAGCAAATACGCGCTCGCTTTCCAGGGTGGCCGGTTGCCATGTTTGGTACCACGCATTGATCAGCGGCCGCCTAAAATTCTGCAACGGGTCCGGGGTGATCCAATTGGATCTGTCGTCGTCTGTTTGCATCAGAACTATGGCATGGGCCCGGGCCAGACCCTTGGTTATTGATTCTCTGAGGGGACCGGCGGGTATGATCCGGCCATTGCCAAAACCTCTTTGCGCATCGACCACGATAATCGATAAATCTTGGACCAGGGTGGGATTTTGAAATCCATCGTCCATAACAATAATGTCCGCGCCCTGTTCCACGGCCAGTTCGGCGCCTTTTAACCGATTGTGCGAGACAATTGTCGGCGCGTGCCTTGCCAGCAGAAGCGATTCATCACCGACCTGTCTGCTGGTATGGCGGCTGGGGTCAACCGCCAAGGGACCCGCTGCCCGGCCGCCAAACCCGCGCGTGAGGAAAAACGGTGTGTTGTGGCGATCGGTCAGTTGCCGGGCCACAGCGATCGCCGTGGGGGTCTTGCCCGTGCCGCCCACCGTTAAATTGCCGATACAAATGACCTTGACGTCTGCGCGAAGGGGTTTTGTCAGGGCGCGGCGTGCTTGACCCAGGGCATTGTAAAGCATCGAGCCAGGGCAAAGCGCAACCGGCAAAATCCGGGCCGCAACACCTGTGCCGGTTTCAGCGAAATCTTGAGGATACCAAAAGTCAGGAGACCGCATTGCCAGCTCTATCTGTCGATCCATCTACAGTGTCTGGCCCGTGCGCCATGAGGTCTGCCACCGCAGTGAGTGTGTTATGGAGTACCGCATCGGTGCCTGCCACAACATTCTTGGCGCGTGCCGCCATGTCCCGGCGCTTCCCCTCGTCTTTCAGAAGGTTATCGACCGCTTTGGACAAAGCAGTGCCATCGGCCACTGTAACACTGGCTTTGCCCCTATCCATCAATCGGTAGATCGGGGTGAAGTTGAAGATGTGGGGTCCATGAAGAACCGGCAACCCCAACCGTGCCGCTTCAAGAGGATTTTGTCCGCCGTGTCGGACCAGCGAGCCGCCGATAAATGCCAGTTTGGCCAAGCGATAGAACAATCCCAATTCGCCCAGCGTATCGGCGACGTATATATCCAGTTCGGGCGCAATCGACTTTGAGTTGGTGCGGCACGCTATGGATAGACCGTCCTCTTTCAGGCTTTCGACAATCGCCGATCCGCGCTCCGGGTGTCGAGGAACAATGATCGTCACCAAGTTCGGCCAGCGATCTTTGAGTTCTTTATGACAGGCGGCAATAATCGTCTCTTCGCCCGCATGGGTGCTCGCGGCGAGCCAGCAAGGGCGCCCGTCGAGAGCCTGCTCCAAGGACTCGAGGGCTTTCTTGTCAAACGAAAGCGGTGGGGCAAATAGTTTCAGATTGCCGGTCACAATCACTTTGTTGGCGCCCAATTTTTCGAAGCGTCTTGCGCTGTCGTGATCTTGAGCAAGACACACGTCAAAACATTGCAGAAGCGTTCTGATCAAATGTGGTGCACGGCGCCATCCGCGAAAAGACGCAGGCGACAAACGAGCATTGACAAGAGCCATCTTAATTCGTCGTTCGGCGGTTTGCCAAATCAGGTTCGGCCATAATTCGGATTCCACCCATAAAGCGATGTTAGGCCGCCAGTGATCGAGAAATTGCTTGACCGCGCCCGGTTCATCCACGGGGACAAACTGGTGAACGGCGCGGGGCGGCAGTTTTTCGGCAATCAACTTGGCCGACGTCACGGTTCCGGTGGTCATGAGAACGTTTGCTTTGGGCTGGGACTTAAGCAGGGCGCCCAATAGAGGCATAACCGACAGGGCCTCACCGACGCTGGCGGCATGAATCCAAATGAGATCTCCTGCCGGTCGATCAATAGACGCCACACCGAAACGTTCCGACAGACGCGCGCGATCCTCTTTGCCCCGACTCATGCGCCGTGTCAGAATCAGCTTTATGATCGGTTTGCCTAATGTCAGCACCGTGCGATAGATGCGAAGGGCAAACGGCGGCGAGCCAAGCTCGCTTAAGGGGCGGTTTCGAGTCATATGGATCCCGGCACTTCGGGCAGGGGCGCCGGCTCGATCGGTTCCTGTCCGACCATTTCATCGGCCTTTCGCGTAATGGCGTTGAGTTCGTCCTCCACCCGTCGTCGAAGACCGGCAAGCGCTACGTCATCTGCATCGCGCGGTACGTAGATCGGCTCACCCCACACGAAAATGCCGCGGCTAAATGGTCTCGGAATAATGAACTTGTCCCATGAATGCGCGACACGCCGGTGGCGCATGGAATAGCTAAACGGCAAGATGGGGACACCCGTGAGCTGAGCAAGTTTGATGATGCCTTGGCTGGCGCGCATGCGCGGTCCTCTTGGACCGTCGGGCGTAATAAATATGGTATGGCCTTCTGTTATGGCTCGCGTCATAAGCCGCAACGCTTTCATGCCGCCTTTTTGTTTTGGCTTGGCTTCATCCCGTGTAGAGCCTCGAATTGATTTGTAGCCAAACAACTTTATGACACCGGCAATGAGTTCACCATCTCGATGGTTGGACACCAAAACGCGAACGACTTGTGGCGTCGGCACAGTATAGGCCAGCATCCCGATGCGACCATGCCAGGCGGCCGCAATGACAGGCTTTTTCTGTTTTAAAAAGTGATTTAGCGTATCGCCGCCGACGACCTGCCACCGACTTGTTTTATGGACAAGCCAAATATATAGGCCGATAAGGTTGCACAACAGAATTTGAACCGGTCGGCTGTTTAGAATTCGCTTCATCGTATCAGCTGGAGTATTTCCAAGATTAATTGACTCATGAAAACGCTCTAGAATCCTAGTTTGGTCGCGTTTTCGGACGGAAATCCGGGTCCGTTCATCCCTTCAATCGATCCACCGGATCGATTGACCTTGCAGGGCGGTCTTCACTCCTGAAAACGCTCTAAATACCCGTCTTATTCTCCCGCCAGCGTGGCGGCGGATTGATGATCGGCGTCCGGCTGTATTTGCCCGCTAAATTGCGTTTTATACAATCGGGCATAGAGCCCGCTCTGGGTCATGAGTTGTGCGTGAGTGCCATGCTCGACGATGCGGCCGCCATCGAGTACGTAAATCTCGTCGGCGTCGATGATTGTCGAAAGCCGGTGCGCGATGACCAATGTGGTGCGCCCTTTCATCAAACGTTGCACGGCAAGTTGCACCTGACGTTCCGACTCACTGTCGAGCGACGATGTTGCCTCATCCAAAAGCAATATGGGTGCATCGGCCAACATGGCACGGGCAATGGCAATCCGTTGCCGTTGCCCGCCGGACAATCTGACACCTTGCTCTCCGACCATCGTGTCATAGCCTTTAGGGAGGGCCTTGATGAAGTCCAGTGCTCCAGCGTTTTTCGCCGCTTCTTCGAGTTCCGCCGGCGTCGAATTGGGGCGGCCATAGGCGATATTCGCGCCCACCGTATCATCGAATAAGAAGGGCTCCTGGGTCACGATGGCAATGGCGTTTCGCACGCTTTGAAGAGTGATGTGGCGAACATCTTGCCCATCGATGGTGATATGTCCCATTGTCGGGTCATAAAAGCGGGGAATGAGATTGAATATGGTGCTCTTGCCGGCACCACTTGGTCCGACAAGCGCCACGGTTTTACCGGCCGGTATGGAAAAGTTCACGCCATGGAGTGCCGCGGTTCCGTCCTGGTAGGAAAAATGAACATTTGAGAACAGCACTTCTCCTTTATGGATGGGAAAATCAATTGCATCGGGCTGTTCGCAAATGTCCGACTCCACATCGAGATTTTCGAATATCCGCGCCGCCGCCGTCAGGCCTTCGGTTAAGACCACGTGGAGCTGAGATAAAGCTCTCAGAGGCTGATACGCAAACAACGCGGCGGCAAGAAACGATGTGAACGATTTCAAATCAATAGCGTTGTTGAGACTTTGATAATTGGCATAGGCCAATGTGCCCGCAATACCAAATGCCGTCAGGGCTTGCGTCATGGGTGCCGCCCTGATTCGCGCCCGCGCCATTCCCATAATGTAACTCAGTCGTTTATTGATACTTTGTTCGGCCCGAGCGATTTCGCGTTTCTCTTGTTGATAGGCCTTGATCGTGCGGGTGCCTTTAACGGTCTCGGAAATTAAACGCGTCAGTGTTTGGGTTTCGTCCATACCTTTCTGTGCGGCGTGGCGCATTAATTTGCTTAGCTGACGAGAAATTAGAGCTGCCAAAGGGAAAACGGCGGTGGCAATGATCGCCAATCTCCAGTCGCTGTAGAACAAAACCCCAGTGAGAAAAATGAGGGTCAAGAAGTGTTTGACTATGCCGGCAACCCCTCGGGTGACGGCGTCTTGCATCAGATTGGCATCGTAGAGAAAGCTCGAAATGAAACTTCCGGAATGGGTATTGTTGATGCGGGCTAAGTCGGAATAAGTCAGTGACCGATAGAGCCCTATTTGAATATCCGCAATAATTCGCTGACCAACGAAATTCATCAAAATGGCTTGAGCGTAAGTCGCGCCCGCTTGAAATAGCATGAGGGCCAAGACCAGGGCGGGAAAGATAAAGAGCATGTCTGGATCTTTGCGTTGAAAGATCTGCTCCATCACCGACCCCAATAAATAGGCCGCGCCCGCCGTTGCCGCGGCAGCCCCGATCATAAACGAAATGGCAATAAGGACTTTCGCCGCGTGCGGGCGAACATAGGTCTGTAGCAGGCGACGGGCGAGGCCCCATTGGCTCTTGAGATTCTGTTGACGGTCGCTCTGCATTCCTTGCTTTATCTTTAGCGCGCCTAGAGCACGTTCACTTTATTTGGAATCGGTAACGTACTCTAAGTCTTTGTTTTGTCGCGCATTCGGACGGAAAACCGGGTCCACTTTTCCTGAATGCGCTCTAGGGGTGAAGTGGTTTGAACGCAGACCCTACCATGGGCTTTGGCGGGGTACCAATACACACGCCGCACAGTTTGGTTAATGGGACGAAGCGGGCAGTTTCATGTGGTGTACGCGCGCCAAAATCTCCCGATGCAGGGGCGGCCCGGCGGCGATGACACTGGGCAGGCGCGTTTCGGGCCGGTTATAACGTAATGGCTCGCCGGTGTGGGTGGTGACTATACCGCCCGCCTCGCGCACGATGATGTCTCCGGCGGCAATATCCCAGTCCGATTTGCCGCTCAGAGTAAGGCAGGCATCCCATTTTCCCGCCGCGACCAAGGCCATTCGATAAGCGATGGAATTTCGCGTCTCGATGGTCATCTCCGGCCAAGGCTTGCGCCACGCCGGGTGACGGAACAGATCCGGATCGCCCAGCATTCGGCAGCCTGGTAACTCGCGCTGCCGGCTTGTGCGTATGGGCTGTCCGTTGCATCGGGCGCCGCTGCCCTTTACCGCTTCGTAAAACTCTTCGGTAATCGGATTATAGATCGCGCCGGCTATGGGTTTTCCTTCGGTTGCCAGCGCGACACTAATGGTAAAGTGAGGCCGCCTTTTGATGAAGGCGCGGGTTCCGTCAATGGGATCGACCAACCAGACTCGATCGCAATTGAGGCGGCTTTGGTCATCTTTTGATTCTTCCGACAACCAACCGAAATTCGGTCGGGCCTGTGTGAGTTCGTCATGAAGAAATCTATCGATGGCAATATCGGCTTCGGTCACGGGATCGCCGGCTTTTTTGTCCCATTTCTCAAAGTCGGAATGGAAATACTTGCGCGCAATGTCGCCCGCTTTGCGCACAGCGGAAATCAAAAGCGCGTGATCTTGCTCGAGGTTTGGGATCTGGTTGGCTTTGTCAGGCACCCGCCACCATCATCCCCTCGACGCGCAGGGTGGGCGCGTTCGTGCCATATCGGAAAGATAAATCATTAGCCGGTGTAATGTGACGGAACATATCGATTAAGTTACCGGCAATGGTAATTTCATTGACCGGATAAGCCAGCTCACCTTTGTCGATCCATAGGCCCGATACGCCGACGCTATAGTCACCCGTTGTCGCATTAATCGAAGGCCCGAACATCGAATTGACAAACAAGCCTTGGTCAATATCGCCGATCAAGGCTTCGGGCGTTTGATCTCCCGGCTTCATGTAAAGATTAGACCAGCCGGGTGACGGCGGACCACCGGTACCGCGCATGGCGTGGCCGGTTGTTGTCAAATCCAATTGCCGTGCTGTTGCCGTATCGAGCAACCACGTCTTGAGCACCCCGTTCTCAACGATGGTTGTTTTTTGGTTGGCAACGCCTTCCCCGTCGAATGGCTCGGAGGCCAGCCCACGCGGTCGATGAGGGTCGTCGATAATGTCAATGTTTTCGGCGAAAACGGCTTTGCCCAATTTGTCTATGAGAAAACTTGTGTTTCGCGCGATTCCGGTTCCCAAAATGGCCCCGGCGAAATGCCGTAAGAGTGAGTTGGACAAGCGATTTTCATAGACGACGGGTACCGCCTGGCTGGAAACTTGACGCGCGTTCAGAGCCCGCAATGCCCGTTCGGCCGCGGTTCTGCCAATCTCCGCCGCGTCTTTTAAATCTTCCCGATGAAGAGCGGAGTGGAAATCATAATTCATTTCCATGTTCATTCCCTGTCCCGCCAAGACCGCGCAGCTGAGTGAAAAACTGGTCGAATGGGAACTGCCTCTGAACCCTTCGCTGGTTGCCAGCACAACGCCGCCTCGACTCCAGCTCGCGGATGCCCCCTCCGAATTGGTGATACCGGAAACGGCGAGGGCACTTTCTTCGGCCGTAGCGGCAATCTCCTGAAGTTCTTCCGTGGTCGGTTCCGTTGGATCCACGAGGTCCAGTTCGGGAAAATCCTTGGCCAGTAAATCACCCTGGGCAAGACCGCAATAGGGATCTTCAGGCGCCTCCTTGACCATAGCCACGGCGCGTTCGACCAGGGGATCAAGGCTTTGGGGTGAAAAATCCGTGCTCGATACAAAGGCTTGCTTCTTGCCGATAAAGACGCGCAGACCAAGATCGGTCGATTCGGAACGTTCGACCTCTTCCAGCTTTCCGAGACGATAAGTGGCGTCGAGAGAAACGCTTTCAAAGACCACCGAATCCGCGGCATCGGCACCGGACTTCAAAGCCGAGCTAATCAATTGATCGGTAATATCTAGAGCTTTTTTCGAAATGTTTGAACTATCCATAAACGGCCTTGGTCGTTACGTGCGCGTTAAAACCATCAAATATCCAATAACAAACAAAACCACTTGCGCAACATGATTTACATATGTTGCTTGCAAGATTTCCGCGTCGCCAAACCCGACGATCCAGGTGGCGACCCAGAAACCGAGAATAAGCGGTACGGCCATGATTGCAACCAACGTCAATTTTATCGGCGTCAATACGGCTGACCAAATGAAATTCAGCGCGACCCCCGTCATAATGACGGCAAAAATAGTCTCCCTCAGCGCGTGATTCCGCCAAAAACTGTCAATAAAATCGTCATCCATGACGGTTTGAAAGAAGGACAAATATTCGATCAGAATAAGCGCAAAAGGTGCGCTTAAGACGATTCGTGTCACATAGGGCATGGCTTACCCCCTCTAGAGCGCATTCAGGAAAAGTGGGCCCGGTTTTCCGTCCGAATGCGCGACAAAACAAAGACTTAGAGCACGTTAGGGATTCCATCTTTTGTCAACGTGCTCTAGGCGGTCATCCGAGCCGATGGCGACTCAAATGGGAGTCTCAACAAAATGGCCGGCCGTGACAAGCCCGTGCAAGATAACCACGGGTAATCTTGCCTATTTCCAAATGCTCTTTCCTGAACCGGGGACGCCCAGGCGCGACCATTTTTCAGTGACCGTCTTAACGATATCCTCGGTCATGCGAATTTGAGTGCCCCATGTTCGTTTGGTTTCGGGCGGCCACTTATTTGTCGCGTCAAGTCCTATCTTGCCGCCCAATCCGGATTCAGGCGATGCAAAATCCAAATAATCGATCGGCGTGTTTTCGATTAGGGTCGTATCGCGCACCGGGTCCATTCGTGTGCTGATGGCCCACATAACGTCCTTCCAATCCCGCGCGTTGATATCATCATCGACAACGATGACCCATTTTGTGTACATGAATTGACGTAAGAAAGACCAGACGCCCATCATGATGCGTTTGGCATGTCCGGGATAAGCTTTCTTGATGCTCACGACCGCTACCCGATAAGAACACGCCTCGGGCGGTAACCAAAAATCGACAATTTCGGGAAACTGCTGCGTGATCAAAGGAATGAACATCTCGTTGAGCGCTTGACCAAGAATGCTGGGTTCATCCGGAGGGCGTCCGGTAAAGGTCGACAAATAAATCGGGTTCCGGCGCATGGTGATGGCGGAGATTTTGAAAACGGGAAAACGCTCCACCGCGTTGTAATAGCCCGTATGATCGCCGAAGGGGCCTTCTTCGGCGCTATCGGTCGCGGAAACATGACCTTCGAGGACGATTTCCGCTTCAGCCGGCACGGCAAGGGGAATCGTCTTGCACGACACCAATTCGGTCGCTTTGCCGCGAAGCAGGCCGGCAAATTGATATTCCGACAGGGTTTCGGGAACCGGCGTCACGGCGGCCAGTAAAGTGGCCGGGTCGGCCCCAATCACTGCCGCAACCGGCATGGCATCCTTATGGTGCCGCTTCCATCGTTCGAATTGTTGGGCGCCGCCCCGGTGCGCCAGCCACCGCATGATGGTGCTATCCGGTGCCGTCACCTGCATGCGATAGATCCCCAGATTAACTTGATCCTCGCGCGATTCCGTGGGCCCCCGGGTGACGATGATCGGCCAGGTAATGAGTGGCCCCGGTTCGTCGGGCCAACAAGTTTGTACCGGCAGCCGGGACAGGTCGATATCGTTACCCTGCATGACGACTTCCTGGCAGGGCGCCGGACCGTTGCGTTTTTTCGGCTTCATGGCGGCTACGGTCTTGAGTAAAGGCAGCATGCTCACCGCGTCCTTTAGGCCGCCCGGAGGTTGTGGATGACGTAACAAGGCGAGGGTCTCTCCCACCTCCCTCAGATCCGAGGCCTGTTCGCGCTCGACGCCGCCCATGGTGATCGCCATGGCAATGCGTTTGACCGTACCGAACAGATTGACAAGTACCGGAATGTTTGAGCGCTGACCATCGGCGCCAAGCGGATTTTCGAATATTACCGCCGGCCCCTGTTCGGCCAAAAGGCGGGTTTGGATTTCCGTCATCTCGAGTACCGTCGAAACGGGTTCGTTTACTCGGACAAGTTCGCCTGCCGATTCCAACTTGGCGACAAATTCACGCAGCGATCGATAAGACATTTTAACTTCTCAGTTGAGACGCACACCCATCATGATGGCCAGAAAGACAATCGCGCCAAAATCTCGATTTGACCGAAACACGCGAAGACAATCCGATGGATCGTCGAGTGCAAGAATCGTAATTTGCCATGTGAGATGAGCGGCAGCCGCGGTCAAGCCAAGATAAAACAACCAGCCTAAATTTAAAATCGCCCCGGCCGCACCAAAAAACATGATCGCCATAATGTAAAATAACCAAAGCCATCTCTTCGTCGCGTCACCAAACTTAATGGCCGTCGAATGAATGCCAACCAATGCATCGTCTTCCTTGTCTTGATAAGCGTATATTGTGTCATAGCCCAAAGTCCACGCGATTGAGCCCAGGTAAAGCAAGATCGGCGCCCAGTCTAACGATCCGGTAACGGCCGCCCAACCCAATAATGCACCCCAGCTGAAGGTCAGGCCAAGGAAGAATTGGGGCCAGTAGGTAATTCTCTTCATGAAGGGATAAATCGCGACAAGTACAAGTGAGGCAAGCCCCAGAAGGATGGCAAAGGCATTAAAGGAAATGACAACCAACAAACCGATCGCACATTGTGCAATCAGGAAAAGCCAGGCCGCCTTGAGAGAAATAGCACCACTTGGAATCGGGCGTGATGACGTGCGCTTTACTTTTGCATCGAGGTCTCGATCGACGATGTCGTTATAGGTGCAGCCGGCACCCCGCATCACCAGCGCGCCTGTGGCGAACAGCAGTAGTAATGTCAAATTAGGCCAGGTGGCTTGGGTTTCCCGAGCCGCCAAGGCTATGCTCCAGAAACAGGGCCACAATAACAGCCATGTGCCGATAGGGCGGTCGATGCGCGCCAATCTCAAATAAGGGCGCCAGCCGAGCGGGGCAAGATGATCCACCCAATTTTGCGCTGTGGCATCGGAGACCCGATTATCCGGGGTTGACGTCATGGACATGCTTTACGTTGCGGTTAAACGGAAAGATAGAGCATTTTCGAGCGAAGTGGCCACCGGTTCGCGTTAAGAAAATGCGACCAAACACTAGAGCATTTTCGAGCGAAGTGGCCACCGGTTCGCGTTAAGAAAATGCGACCAAACAAGGACTTAGAGCGTTTCCGCGATTCCGTTAAGTTCGGAAACGCTCTAGATACCAAGTTTGACATATCCGAGCAGCAATAAAATGCGGAGTGATTAATGCCGTCGACGCCATTGCCCCAGCTTCTGGACAACTGGGATCGGCAGCGCCCAGGAATATGGGCCATCCGTGATCGGTCCGGAGGGGGGATTTTCGCCTGAAGAGTGCGCAATGCTCCATGGCACCCCCTTTGTGCTACCTGCCAGCCTCGGGCCGCTCAACCGAGCCGACTTAAATGACGCTCGCAGGCCGGCCGGGTGCGTGGCTTATATCTTGTGGCCATTTCAATTGCACAGTACATGTGGCGGCAGCGGAATCGACCGTCACTTCTAGAGCATTTCCAAGATTCATTGACTCATGAAAATGCTCTAGAATCCTAGTTTGGTCGCGTTTTCGGACGGAAAACCGGGTCCACTTTTCCTGAAAACGCTCTATCCCGGAAACAGCGCGGTATTTGATTACATGGCAGAATCGGAAGCGCCATCGAAGCGGATTGAGAGCCGGACGGATCTCATTACTTACCTGGAATCCGGGTGCAAACCGCGTGATCAATGGCGTATTGGCACCGAGCATGAAAAGTTCGGTTACCATTTGCGGGACTTAACCCCACTCCAATATGGCGGAGACGATGGGGTAAAAACCGTGCTTGAAGGGTTGCAGCGATTCGGTTGGGTGCCGATCATGGAAGGCGATACCATCATTGGCCTCAAGCTGGGCGGCGCATCCATAACGTTGGAGCCCGGAGGACAATTTGAACTGTCGGGCGATGTGTTGCACACCCTCCACCAAACTTGCAGCGAAGTGCATACACATCTGGACCAAGTACGTCAGGTTGCGGAGGAATTGGGAATAAGCTTCCTCGGACTTGGATTCTCACCTAAATGGTCATTGCAAGAAACGCCGATCATGCCCAAGAAGCGCTACGAAATAATGCGTACCTATATGCTCAAAGTGGGCAAATTAGGGCGCGAAATGATGTTTCGTTCCTGTACCGTGCAAGTCAATTTAGATTTCTCCGACGAAGCCGATATGGTCAAAAAATTCCGGGTCGGTCTTGCTTTGCAACCCATCGTGACGGCGCTCTTTGCAAATTCTCCGTTTACGGAAGGCAAGCCAAATGGTTTCTTGTCTTATCGTAGCCATGTATGGCTAGATACCGACCCTCACCGCACGGGTATGTTGCCATTCGTTTTTGAGGACGGTTTTGGATTTGAGCGTTACGCCGACTATGCGCTTGATGTCCCGATGTATTTTGTTGTTCGTGACGGTAAATATAACGATATATCCGGTAACTCATTCCGCAACTTCTTGACCGGCACGTTACCTGGGCTACCCGGCGAAAAACCCAGGCTTGCGGATTGGGAAATACATTTGGCGACAATCTTTCCCGAAGTGCGTTTGAAACATTTTATTGAAATGCGCGGTGCCGATGCCGGCCCCTGGCGCCCACTTTGTGCGCTGCCGGCTTTTTGGGTCGGTTTGCTTTATGATCAAACGTCGCTCGATGCCGCATGGGACTTGGTCAAAGACTGGAGCGAGGAAGAGCGCCATATGTTGCGCATGGAAGTGCCCAAATCGGCCCTTCACACACCGTTCAGGCAGCACAAAGTGCTTGATATCGCGCGGCAAGTCTTGGACATGTCACGGGCGGGCCTGGCATCCCGTAACGAACTGGACTCAGCGGGAAATGA
>SMXP01000139.1 GCA_004356335.1 Alphaproteobacteria bacterium
TAGAGTGTTTCCAGGAGTGAAGACCGTCCTTGCCAAGGTCAATCGATCCGGTGGATCGATTGAAGGGATGAACGGGCCCGGTTTTCCGTCCGGAAACACGATAAAACAACAACTTAGGGTCAGGTTTTGATTCCATCAAAACCGGAAAGACCCTAGGACGCCATGCACGCTTATTTGGATTTTGAGACTCAAATCGCCGAACTCGAAGGCAAGATCGAAGAACTGCGCCAGCTCGCTGAGCAGGATCCTTCCATGGAGATCGGCGATGAAGTGTCGCGGCTCGAAACCAAAGTGACCAACCAATTGAAAAATACCTATGCCAAGCTGACACCGTGGCAGAAAACTCAAGTGGCCCGCCATCCCAACCGTCCCCATTTAACCGATTATGTCGCCCGGTTGATGGAAGATTTTACGCCGCTCGCCGGCGATCGCGTATTCGGCGAAGACAAAGCCTTGGTCTGCGGTCTTGGGCGTTTCAGGGGCCAATCGGTGGCGCTGATCGGCCATGAAAAAGGCAGCGACACCCAATCCCGGGTCGAACACAATTTCGGTATGGCGCGGCCCGAAGGGTACCGGAAAGCCGTGCGCATCATGGCAATGGCCGACCATTTCAACCTGCCCATTGTGACATTGATCGACACGGCCGGTGCCTATCCGGGCGTCGGGGCGGAAGAGCGCGGTCAAGCCGAGGCGATCGCCCGATCGACCGCGTCCTGTCTATCGGTCGGTGTGCCGATCGTTTCGGTGATCATCGGCGAGGGCGGTTCGGGCGGTGCGATTGCCATTGCCACCGCAAACCGGGTGTTCATGCTGGAATATTCCATCTATTCGGTTATATCGCCCGAGGGCTGTGCCTCTATTCTATGGCGCGACGCCAAGCGCTCGAAGGAGGCGGCGTCGGCCATGAAGCTCACGGCGCAGGATCTGTTGCAAGCGAAGGTGATCGACGGAATCATTCCGGAGCCGATCGGCGGCGCTCACAGAAAGCCCGACGAGACGTTGATTGCGACGGGCGATGTCATTGAGGAGGTTCTCAGGGAGATGGATGGCTGGACGCGCGAGGAAATTATTGAAGATCGCCGTTCCAAATTTCTCAATATCGGACGTCCCGGCCTAACCTGAGGCCTGGAGCGTATTCAGGAAAACCGGTGGCCATCCCGGCCTTCGCCGGGACATGCTTTTCCTGAATGGGCTCTCTTTGTTTGGTCGCCCATTCGGACGGAAAACCGGTGGCCACTTTTCCTGAATGGGCTCTATAACGGCCACGCCCATAAGATCAGCGGCACACTGACGATCAAGATCAGCACCTCGAGCGGCAGTCCCATACGCCAGTAATCGCCAAAATGATATCCTGCCGGCCCCATCACGAGGGTATTCGATTGATGACCGATCGGCGTTAGAAACGCACAACTGGCCCCGATGGCCACAGCCATGAGAAACGGATCGATCGAAGCGCCGATCGTGGTGGCGATTGCCGCCGCAATGGGCGCCATGATAAGGGCGGTGGCGGCATTATTGATCAGATCCGACAACGTCATGGTGACGACCATAATCATCGAAATCACCACCCAAATCGGCAATCCGGAGGTGACGGCGACAATGCTCTGAGCGATCAGATCCGTAGCGCCGGTATTCTGTAATGCCTGACCGACCGGAATCATCGCTCCCAACAGGACGATTATGGGCCAGTCGATATGGGAATAGAGTTCACGGGTCGGCAAAATGTCCATCACCACAAAAAGTATGATGGCGGCTAAAAACGCCACTGCAATCGGCAATAGACCAAACGCACTGGCCAATATGGCGGCGGCGAAAATGCCAAGGGCGAGCCAGATTTTGCGTGGCTGGCCGAGGGTCAATCCGCGTTCCGGTAACGGCAGGAGACGCAATTCGGCAATGGTTTCGCCGGCGGTATCCATGTCACCCTGCATGAGCAACACATCGCCCGATCGGAAGGCCACGTCCTTTAATCTCTTGCGGATCGGTTCGCCGGATCGTGCAACAGCCAGCAGATGGAGTGTATAGCCGCTCCGTCGGCGCAAATAAGCCGGGGAACGCCCTTCTATTGGCGAGCCGGGACTAACGACCGCTTCGTATATCTTTATGTTGTCGGGTTCGAGCTCTTCGAGTTTTTTCGGTACCTTGCCGAACAATTCGAGCCCGAATTCATCCATGATGGGTTTGAGGTCGGCCGGATCGGCTTTCAAAATGAGCACGTCCCCGGCCCGCACGATCTGGCGCCGCGCCGGCTTGGTAAATCGGCCGTCGGTTCGCAGGCGACCGGCAACAACCACATCCTCGCCGATCAGTTGCTCCATGTCGCCATATCGACCATCCACCAGCGGGCTGTCCTCGACGATACGGACCTCGGTGATGTATTCTTCGATCTCAAAAAGCTGATCCGGATTTTTCGTACCGGACCGTTCGCGAGGCACTAATCGCCAACCGATGAGGGCGGTAAAAAGGACACCTAAAACGGCGACGGGAACGCCGACCGGTGAATAGTCGAATATACCGAATGGCGTGCCGGTCAAGTCAGCCCGGAATGTGGCGATGATGATGTTGGGTGGGGTGCCCATGAGCGTCATGAGACCGCCTAGAATGCTGCCGAAGGCCAGGGGCATGAGAACGATGGCGGGCGACCTCCCCGCTCGGCACAACTTGCCAACGCCACGGGCAACATGATGGCAATGGCACCGACATTGTTCATGAAGGCCGACGCCATCGCGCATACACCGGACAGCACAATTATATGCATAGCCAAATTCTCCGTATAAGGAGAAAGTGCCCGGCTCACCACGTCGACAATACCGGAATTGCTGAGCGCCCGGCTGATAACAAGAACGGCGGCAACCGTGATCACGGCGGGATGGCCGAAGCCCGATAAGATGTCGGAAGAGGGCACCAATCCGGCAAGGGTTACGGCAACAAGTGCGGCCCCGGCGACCATGTCATAGCCGCCATCGCCCCCATATGAATAGAATGAGGCTCGCGCCCAGCACGGTAAAGGCGATAGATTGATCAAGTGTCATTCCGAAAGGAACCGTTTGGTTTAGGGAATTATTTGTCAGTGGGTGAGCTAAAGATCCCCACCCACGTCTTCGGTTTGTTCAGCATCCGGCTCATCGCCCGCCGCTTCGATCAAAGAGCATGAGGCGTCGCCGCCTTCGAATTTCAAGTCGATAGATGTCGCCAGCGGTTCGGCCCAGCTTTCGGCGAGCGGTTCTTCCATGCCTTCTTCATGAACATACAAACGCATTCGCTCTGCTACGCCCAAACCTTCGTCTTTCGGCCATAGGCCGCGTAATAATGTCATGACCAAAGGTATTGCCGCCGGTTCGCCATTCTTGAATTGATAATCGCTACCGCGATCGTGAAGGGAAACTATCTCGCTGGTCTTTGCTCGTCCGTTTTGTGTGCTCGAATTCACGATGCAGGTGAAGCGGCGCATTTTGTAAAGACGCCTATAGGTCCGATCATGGCGCCCTTGAAACAGCTTTTCTTGATCCATGGTGTCGCCCATATAGCCGTTATCATAAACCCAGAGTTCCCACGGATTGAGCATCCATTCCCCATTCCATGTCATGGTCAGGCCGGATATTCTTGAAGTGAGCGTGCAAATGCCGTCGCGGTCTGCCGACCCGCTTTCCGTTAATCGCCCGACAATTTGCGTACCATGGCGTTGCCAGCGAAAATCGCAATGGCCGCCAAAGTCCGGATCGATTTCAATGGTACTCAGTTTCTCCGGATCGAGATGGGCATATTCGTAGCTTTCGAAATCCTTTACCCGCCGCGTGATGACGTTCACCGCCATCCGCTCTTCATCGATCGTCGCGATATAGAGAACTTGCGTGCCCGGTATGATCGGGTTGTCGGGGCCGAATTCGTGACTTTGGGCGTAGAATACGTTTTTGCCGATATGGGGAACGTCGACCCTGGCAAAGAGACGGTATCGTTCTTTATGTTCGCCGTCGGGCGGTAGGCCGTAATTGCGCTCAAGATATAGCTGGGGTTGTGAAGTGTACTCACCCGGCAACCAGGCGAGCAAATCCTCCAGCACTTGTTCAAGTTCCTCACGGCTGTTTGTGGCGTGGCCAAAAGTCGGCCATAAAGCAATCAGTACAAAGATGGGTGCACAAAATCGGATCATATATTTCACCCTAATTCGCGTTCAAAAAGATGCGATCGAAGCCTTGTCGATGAGTTTAACCCAGGCAATGGAGACGTGCCAAGCGTGATCGAGGCAAATTGGGTGCTGCCCCGCGGTCTATGTTGGACGTGTAAGCCGTTAGAGTGTTTCCAGGAGTGAAGACCGTCCTTGCCAAGGTCAATCGATCCGGTGGATCGATTGAAGGGATGAACGGATACCGGTTTTCCGTCCGGAAACACGACAAAACAATAACTGAGGGTCCGGTTTTGATTCTATCAAAACCGGAAGGACCCTAACAGAGCGATTTGAGGCGTTGGCTATTTCATGTGGCCCGATTCAAGCGGTTGCAATATCGGACTGAAAAGTGGGGCTGCCGTGGCAATGCTTATACTTCTTGCCGGAGCCGCAGGGGCATGGAGAATTGCGCGGAATCTTGCCCCAGGTGGATGGATCCCGCGGGTTTCGGGCCATTTTGGGCCGCACGAAGGTGCCTTTCAGCCCGGCTTGTGCGTTCTCGGCCATTTCGTTGGAACCGGTCAGCGGGTCGGCATGGACTTCTTCGGTCGGCAGTGCCTCTTCGGTCGGCAGTGCCTCGCGTTGGGGCTCCGGCGGCGGGGCTTCCGCCAGGATTTGAAGATGGGCCAGTTGTTTTGTGACATCAAGCCTCAACTTGGACAGCAAAAGCTCGAACATTGAAAACGCCTCGGTCTTGTATTCATTGAGCGGGTTGCGTTGGGCGTAACCGCGCAAGCCGATGGTTTGACGCAAGTGATCGAGCTGCGCCAAGTGCTCTCGCCAATTCATATCGATAACCCGTAACAGCATATTCTTCTCAATGCGGCGCATATTGTCGGGGCCCACTTCAACGGCTTTTTCCGCCATATGCCGGTCGGCTTCCTTATAAAGCCGTTCGCGAATTTCCGGGTTCGCAATGCCTTCCTCTTCGGCCCATTCGGCGACTTTTGATTCGATCGAAAATGTCGCATCGATCTCGCTCTTTAGTTCTTCGATGTCCCATTGCTCCGCATACACCTTTTCGGGAACATATTGGTCTACCAGATCATCGATCAGTTGATGCCGCATATCGCAGATCACATCATTGATATCGTCGCCGACCATAATTTCCACGCGCTGTTCGAATATGACCTTGCGTTGATCATTCATAACATCGTCATATTTGAGCAGGTTCTTGCGGATGTCGAAATTGCGCATCTCGACTTTGTGTTGAGCTTTTTCGAGAGCCTTGTTGATCCAGGGGTGGATAATCGCCTCACCCCGTTCCAGGCCCAATCGCTGGAGCATTGTATCCATGCGTTCGGAACCGAAGATGCGCATGAGGTCGTCTTCGAGACTCAAATAAAACTTGGAACGGCCTGGATCGCCTTGGCGGCCCGACCGCCCGCGCAGCTGGTTGTCGATGCGACGGCTTTCGTGACGCTCGGTACCCAAAACATAAACCCCGCCGGCATCGATCACTTGTTTCTTCTTGGCCTCGACATCCGCCCTAATCTGATCTTCTTTGGCGCTACGGTCGGCTCCTTCTTCCATATCGGCCAATTCATCGGCAATGCGCATTTCCACATTGCCGCCCAATTGAATGTCCGTGCCGCGCCCCGCCATATTGGTGGCGATGGTGACGCCGGCCGGAATGCCCGCTTGGGTGATAATTTGTGCCTCTTGTTCGTGATACCGCGCATTCAAAACATTGTGCTTGATCTTGCGTTTCTTTAGCAGGCCGGAAAGATGCTCCGACTTTTCGATGGTGATGGTGCCGACCAGGATCGGTTGGCCCCGCTTGTGACAATCTTCGATTTGATCGAGGATCGCTTCGTATTTTTCCTCGGTGGTTCGATAAACTTCATCATCTTCATCGGTCCGCCCGACCGGCATATTGGTCAGAATTTCAACCACTTCCAGACCGTAGATATCGGCGAATTCCGCCGCTTCGGTCAGGGCCGTGCCGGTCATGCCCGCGAGTGTGTGGTAAAGGCGGAAATAGTTTTGGAAAGTCACGGACGCCAGCGTTTGGTTCTCGGGCTGGATCGCCACATTTTCCTTCGCTTCGAGGGCTTGGTGCAGCCCCTCGGAATAGCGCCGTCCTTCCATCATGCGGCCGGTGAATTCGTCAATGATGATCACTTTGCCATCCTTGACGATGTAATCGGTGTCCTTGGTGAACAGCGTATGTGCGCGTAGCGCTTGATTGACGTGATGAACCACGGTGACGTTGCCGATATCGTAGAGCGACTCGCCGTCAAGCATGTCGCGCTCGTTTAACAGGTTTTCAATGTGCTCATTACCCTCTTCGGTTAGATTGACCGACTTCGCTTTTTCGTCGATTTCGTAATCCTCTTCAATCAGCTCCGGAATCAATTTGTCGAGGCTAATATATAGATCCGAATGATCGTCGGTGGGTCCCGAAATGATCAGGGGGGTGCGCGCTTCGTCGATCAGAATCGAGTCGACCTCGTCTACGATTGCAAAATTATGTCCTCTTTGCACCATCGACTCGAGGTCATACTTCATGTTGTCCCGAAGATAATCGAAGCCGAATTCATTGTTGGTCCCGTAAGTAACGTCTGCTGCATAGGCTTCATGACGTTCGTCATCGGTAAGGCCGTGCACGATGCAGCCGACCGTCAGCCCCAAAAATTTATAGATTTGTCCCATCCAGTCGGCGTCGCGCTGGGCCAGATAATCGTTCACCGTAACCACATGCACGCCGTCCTCGGCGACCGCATTGAGATAAACCGGCAAGGTTGCCACCAAGGTTTTTCCTTCGCCGGTCTTCATCTCGGAGATTTTGCCCTGATGCAGAACCATCCCGCCCATCAACTGAACATCGAAATGACGTTGCCCGAGAGTGCGCTTGGCGGCCTCACGGACGGTTGCAAAGGCTTCCGGCAGCAAGTCATCCAGCGCCTCGCCGTCTTTATATCGTTTGCGAAATTCCTCCGTCTTGGCCCGCAATGCGTCGTCGGACAACTTCTCCCATTCGGGTTCGAGCGCATTGATGGCGTCCACGGCAGGTTGCAGCGTCTTGGCCTGCCGATCTATTGCCGATCCGAATAGTTTCCTGGCGATTGCGCCCAGGTCCAGCATGACAATTCCTCTAACTTGCGTCGGTTGGGGACGGTTCACCCTTTCGTTGATACCTACGGCTCAACGTGCTCTAGCGCCCCATGGGTTTCCGCATTCTTAATACGGCGGCCCGGCGTGGTCGATTTTGCAGAGATAAGGGGGCGCCGGAGCCTTGTCAACGACGCGCCGGGGGGAGGAAGCCTTCGGCCCTCTTGCTCCCAACGGGCAAACTCCCCATCATGGGGGCAGCTACATACGATTCACCATCGGGCGCAAAAAATTGCCGGTGCAATTACGGTCTCCTGTGTTCCAAGCCCTTGCCCTGTGCGGGGGCCTTGCCATGCTCGTCATGGTTTATGTTTACGTCGCTCTGGAGCTTCGATGGTTTGACCCTGCCAAGCCGTTCGACGATCCGGTTTTGCAGAGTTTGAATTCGGACGGCGTCGTGGTTTGGTTAAACGGATCTCCGATCGTCAGGTCCCAAGTCTTTGCCCACGCTGTGTCGAGCGGTGTGGTGATCGACGAAGCCGACCTCGATCTGAGGGCGAAAGAGATAAAAGAGGTCACCGAGGCGGTCATCGATCAGCGTTTGCTGGCGAATGAGGCCCGCCGTCAGGGCTTGCACTTAGAGCCAACATCTCAGCCCAGCCTGATCCTTGCCGAAGATCGTGCCCTGAGTGAGGTTCTTCTGCGCCGTCTCATAGAAAATCAAGTGACGGACGATTCCTTGCGCAGGGTCTATGATGACCAGGTAAAGCTTATGGAGCCGACCGAACAAGTGCGGGCGCGACACATTCTGGTCGAAACCCGTGCGGCCGCCGATCTGCTGTCCGCGCAACTCGAAACAGGGGCTGACTTTGCCGCACTTGCCAAGGAACATTCGATTGATCCCGGCTCCGGGCCCAACGGGGGCGATCTGGATTATTTCAGCCAACCTGACATGGTGCCGGAATTCTCGGAAGTGGCGTTCGCCACACCCGTTGGACAAATTTCCCAGCCATTCAAGTCACAGTTTGGCTGGCACATCGTCAAAGTCGAAGACAAGCGCATGAGCAAGCCCCCTGGTTTTGACGAATTGCGGACGCAAATCTTGCGCTATAGGACCTATGAAGTGGTGCAAAGCGAAATCGACCGGTTGCGCGAAGGGGCTTCCATCGACTATGTGCTAGGCGAACCTATCAGGGATTAGAGTGTTTCCAGGAAAAGTGGACCCGGTTTTCCGTCCGGAAACACGACAAAACAATAACTTAGGGTCAGGTTTTGATTCCATCAAAACCGGAAAGACCCTAGGTGTTTAGTCGCGGTTTGCCATGGCTAAAAAGCAAAAACCTATTGGAACGACTTTATTGCGTCCGTTGAATCCGCTGGCCAGCGCCATGCGTTCGGCGCGGCGCGGCCAATCCGGCAGTGATAAAACGAGCCCAAGCTCGGCCCGGACCAAGGCGAGCAAGCAAAAAGCAAAACAAACGGGCAGGTCGTCCAACAAGCAGCCCGAGACGGTCAAGGTATCGCCCTTAGCGCCCGACACGTTTCCCGCCATACCGGCGATAGCCGGCATTACCATGGGAACCGCACGCACCGGCATCAAATATAGCGGCCGGCCCGATCTGGTCGCGTTCCGTTTCGCAAAGGGCGCCCAAGCGGCCGGGGTTTTCGCCTCGACCACCATGCCCGGCGTGCCGGTGGATTGGTGCCGCTCACTCATCGATTCCGACCAAGGCATGAGCGATGTGCGCGGGCTCGTGGTCAATGCGGGCAATGCCAATGTGTTTACCGGCCAGGCCGGACGGGATGTGGCCAAGGCATCGGCCATGGCCGCGGCCAAGGCGATCGGCTGTCGGCAAAAGAATGTGTTGCTCGCGTCAACCGGTTTGATCGGCGAGAAACCGCCGGTCGACAAAATGGTTGCGGGCGTTGAAAAGGCCGCCGGCGCGTTGTCCGGCGATGGGTGGGAAACCGCCGCGCGGGCGATTATGACAACCGATACGTTTGCCAAAGGCAGCACCGCTACCGCTCAAATTGATGGCGCTGACATCACGATCGCCGGCATCGCCAAAGGGTCGGGCATGGTTGCCCCGGATATGGCGACCATGCTGGCGTTTCTTTTTACCGACGCGAATATTGCCTCGCCTGTCCTGCAAACATTGTTGTCAATTAACGTGCGTCACAGTTTCAATGCCATCACGGTGGATGGTGATGCATCGACCAGCGATATGGTGCTGTTGATTGCCACGGGCAAGGGACCGACGCACAAACCGATCACTCGGGTCGGCGATCGCCGCCTGGCCGATTTTCGCCGCAAACTTTCGCGGGTCATGACGGATCTTGCCCAACAAATCGTACGCGACGGAGAAGGCGCGGGAAAATTCATAACCGTCAAAGTAACCGGCGCGGCCAATCGCCGGGCGGCGAAGACGATCGCTTTGTCGATTGCCAATTCACCGCTCGTTAAAACGGCAATTGCCGGCGAAGACGCCAATTGGGGTCGGATCGTCATGGCGGTGGGCAAGTCCGGCGAACTGGCGGAGCGCGACAAACTTGCCATTCGCATCGGCGATATATTGGTGGCGCGAAACGGCGAGGCCCATGCCGGTTACCAGGAATCCCGCGTGGCGTTGCATCTCAAGGGCAAGGAGATCGATCTTGAAGTTGACGTCGGTGTCGGTGCCGGGGAGGCGACAATCTGGACGTGCGATCTGACCCACGGCTATATCCGTATCAATGCCGATTATCGAAGTTGACAGGTCTGCCCATGAAAACCCTTTTGGTTGCCGCCTGCGCGCTGATCGACGCCGATGGCCGCGTGCTCCTGGCGCAACGGCCGGAAGGTAAATCCATGGCCGGCTTGTGGGAATTTCCCGGCGGTAAGGTGGAGCCGGGCGAGCTGCCGGAACAAACGGTGCTTCGCGAATTGCGCGAAGAACTCAGTATTGAAACCGACCTGGCGTGCTTGGCGCCTTACGTTTTTGCCTCGCACAGCTATGATGATTTTCATCTCCTCATGCCGCTCTTCCTGTGCCGGAAATGGCGCGGTCAAGTGCGCCCTACTGAAGGGCAGGCGATCGTTTGGGTGCGCCCTAAGGACATGAAAAAATACCACATGCCGGCGGCGGACATCCCGCTGATCGCCCATCTGCGCGATTTGTTGTGAGCGGTGCGTTGAAGCAAGTTAGAGCCCAAGCGTAGCTTTGATATCTCCCAGTTTTACCGTTAAGAGCAGCGGATCACCGCGCGACGCCGCAAAACCGAAATACCGATAAAAGGACGCCGCCTTTTCATCTCGGGCATTCACAAAAATCGCTCTTAAACCGGCAATATCAGCCGCCTGAAGTGTACGCAGCACCCCATCTTTTAAAAGCCCCGGACCGATTCCGCGTTTTTCAAAATTTTCATCAACAGCGAGCCGCCCCAATAACATCGCCGGCACAGGGTCCGGCATATTCCGTTTTACCCGGCCTATAGCCTCTTGATGCGCAATTGCCCCTACCGCCAGGGAATAAAAGCCAATGACTTTTCCTTCCGCACAGACCACATAAGTCTGTGTAGCGCCCTCAATCTGATTTTTTAAGGCACGCTTTTTAAGCCAGTGATTGAGCTCCGGGGCAACAGAGGTGAAGTCCGCGACATCGTGCTCTGGAGTGATATGGACAGGTGAGTCTATAGAATCGTCTGCGCTCCTTATGATGTCGACTCCCATGGCGCTTTACGTCTCAGCAAATCAGCAAGCCGTGCATTCTCCTGCGGGGGTTCATCCAGCTTTGCCAGAAACGACTTCCAATCCTCATCACTAAGCGGAATTACGCGCTGAGCGCCCACGACGTCTTTGGCTTCACGCAAAAGCGTTTCACGCACAAACGTCGAAATATTGGTATGCAGAATCTCAACAGCCCGCTCGATAAGATGCCGTTCCTCCGCGCTTACACGTGCGGCTATCGACGCAACCGTTTCTCTTTTATCGCTGACATCTACATTCGTCATCAATATGTCTCCACTTTTCCTATCTTCATTATAGGCTAAATGTCTAACACTCGTCAAACATTTTGTTATACGTTTGTATAACATGCTCCCACGCCTTAAATAGGCTCAACCCCTCCTTTGTCAAGTTCCAATTCCCGCTTTTATCAAAAGTGAAAATAGAAAAACAACCGCGGAATGAGACAAGCGCCGCGCGCGCCGTCAGGTTTTGCCTTTGTCGGGCGCCGGCGTGGCGTTATCTCCGGTCGGCAATTCTTCCACACCCAGCGCATCGGCAAGCCGTGTTGCGGCACTGCCCGGTCGGAGAGGTTTTTGCTGCGATTCATGGGGTGCCCAGCCGGTCATGTAGATAATCTCAAAGGTCGCTTTGATGCGGCCCTCATGGTCGGAGAATTTTTCCTGATAAATCTCGCAGGCCCGTTGCAAGGTTGCCCGTCTGAGCGGTGTGCGGCGACGGTCGATCAGCACATTGGTTTCGCCCATGCCCCTGAGTTCGTGCATCAGTTTGAGCGGGTGGGCGTAGGTCACGGTAAGCCGGTCCGTATCGACCACCGGCAAGGAAAATTCCGCCCTTTGCAACAGACCGCCCAGGGCGCGCACGTCGGCGAACGGCGATATGCGGGGGCTGGCCCCCCCTTCCATGTCGAGCTCGGCTTCGGTCAGGGCTTGGCGCAACTCGGTCAATGTGTTGCCGCCGAACAGAGCGCCGACAAAAAGACCGTCCGGTTGCAGGGCGCGGCGAATTTGCCATAACGCACCCGGCAGATCGTTTACCCAATGTAGTGTCAGGAGGCTGATGACGAGATTGAGTGATTCCGGCGCCAGGGGTAAACATTCTTCGTCCAGAACCAAGCGCGGTGAATTGGCTTGCCGGACCATGTCGAAGCACGTATCGCCATTGATCAGTAGACCGATTTTCTCGTTGAACCATGTCTTTTGTGCCAGTTGGCCAAAGCCACCCGAGTGGCATCCCAGATCAAGAGCGACCGGGAACGTCCGGTTGATGGCTTGGAGTCGATCGCGTACCTCTTCGGCTGCGTGGCGCAGAAGAAAATCGTGATTGACCAGACGTCGTGCGCTGCGCGCTCGACGTTGACGCAAGACCCGACGATCAAAAATGGTAATGTCACTGGTCATGGCACTTTTTGCGGCGAGGCAGGGTCACACCAATCGCCTTCACCAATCGTTATGAAAAGGATGACACGGCATGTCCGAATTTCGCTTTGTCTATATTACCACCGAAACGCAAGAAGATGCGTTACAGCTCGGTCGTAAGATCGTTGCCCACCGCTTGGCCGCCTGCGTCAATATTCTGCCCGGCATAACAAGCATTTATTGGTGGCAAGGGAAAATGCAAGAGGCCGCGGAAGTCGCGCTTATTGTCAAGACAACCGCCGATCGCCTCGCCGATCTGACCGAAAAAGTCATGCAATGGCACGATTATGACTGCCCGTGCATTGTCGCTTTGCCGCTTGCCTCTAACGAGGGCAATGGGGAATATCTCCAATGGATTTCCGACCAAACGCAAGACCTTTAGGGTCTTTCCGGTTTTGATGGAATCAAAACCTGACCATAAGTTGTTGTTTTATCGTGTTTCCGGACGGAAAACCGGTGGCCACTTTTCCTGGAAACACTCTAATCGCTGAGGGGAACCAAAGAATCATGGCCGGTAAAACCGCCAAGTCCGCTCGACCGGCCTTCGAAGGTGCCGGCGCCGCCATGGCTGTTTTCGGCCGGGCGGTGTTGGATTTGTTGTGGCCGCCACAATGTTTGGTTTCACGGGAGATCGTCGGCGCTACCGGCCAAATTGCGCCCGACTTTTGGAAACAACTGGCGTTTATCGACGCCCCCTTGTGCGCCCGATGCGGGCTGCCCTTTGCCTATGATCCGGGTCCGGACGCCCTGTGCCCGACCTGTATCGCTTATCCGCCGGCCTTCGATCGAGCGCGCGCACCCTTGGCCTATGGTTCCGCCACAAGCAAAATGCTGATTCAATTCAAATGGGGTGGCCGCATGGATGGGGTCAAGCCCTTTGCCGCTTGGATGGCACGAGCGGCGGGACCGTCCTTTCGCGAAGCCGATATTGTCGTGCCCGTGCCGCTTCACGTTACCCGCCTGGTGTCGAGACGGTTCAATCAGTCGGCTCTTTTGGCCCAACAATTGGCCCGCATCTTGGACGTTGAGCTATCGGTGGATCTATTGGTACGAACCCGGCGCACACCAAGTCAGATGGGCAAGAATCGCAAGCAACGCCGTTCAAACGTGGCCAAAGCATTCGCCGTTAGACCGGCCCGTCGCGCCGCCGCCGTGGACCGGCATGTGCTGCTGGTCGATGATGTGTTGACCACCGGGGCCACGGTCAATGCCTGCGCTAAGGCCCTCAAACAAGCGGGCGCACGACAGGTGGATGTGGTGACGTTAGCGAGGGTTGTCGATGACGAGTGGCATTCCCTATAAAGCAGGGTCAAAGGAAAGCGACACTATGGCCCGTATCGTAATTTACACGCGCATGTTTTGTGGTTTTTGTACCGCCGCTAAGAAACTGCTCGACGGTAAAGGGGTCGAGTTCGAAGAAATCGATGCCTCCATGAGCCCCGAGCGGCGCAAGGAGATGGCGGAACGTTCGGGCGGCGGGCGGACATTTCCGCAAATCTTGATCAACGATCAGCCGATCGGCGGCTGCAACGAGCTATACGCATTGGACGCGTCGGGGGAACTCGACAAACTGCTGGCCCAATCAAGTCCGGAGACAATTTCTTGACCGCAGGAACTTGTTTTACGGCGGCTTGTGTTCAGTTGCGCACCGGTGACGACATCGACCGCAACATCGAGGCCGCCGGCCACCTTATCCGCGAGGCCGCGGCACGCGGCGGACAATTTGTCGTGACGCCGGAGATGACCCATTTAATGGAGCTGGCGTCAAAACCCCTGTTTGCCAAGACCGTAAGCCAGGAGCAGGATCGAGGCCTCAAAACCTTCGGGGCTTTGGCGGAAGAACTCGGCATATGGCTGCTTATCGGGTCGCTCGCCATTCGCATCGCCGACGACAAGGTGGCCAACCGCGCGTTTTTGTTGCGGCCCGACGGCGGCATTGCGGCCACTTACGACAAAATCCACATGTTCGACGTGGATCTTGCGGACGGCGAATCCTACCGCGAATCCAAGAATTTCCGCGCCGGAGAGCGGACGGTTGTGGCTGATCTGCCGTGGGCGCGGTTGGGGCTCAGCATTTGCTACGATCTGCGCTTTTCCTATCTTTATCGCGCCTTGGCGCAGGC
The DNA here is from genome assembly GCA_004356335.1 of Alphaproteobacteria bacterium. Taxonomy (GTDB): domain Bacteria; phylum Pseudomonadota; class Alphaproteobacteria; order SMXP01; family SMXP01; genus SMXP01. The sequence goes on from SMXP01000139.1 coordinate 14,485, forward strand.
CGGTGCCGACATATTGGCGGTGCCGGCGGCCTTCACGGCGGTAACGGGCCGGGCCCATTGGCACATCTTGCTGCGGGCGCGCGCCATTGAAACCGGATGTTTCGTTGTCGCCGCCGCCCAAGGGGGGCAACACGAAAACGGCCGAGAAACCTATGGCCACAGCCTTATTATTGCCCCCTGGGGCGAAATTCTGGCGGAGGCCGGTAAGGATCCGTGCGTTATCATCGCCGAAATTGACCCGTCCAAGGTCGTGGAGGCCCGCGAACGCATCCCTTCATTGTCTCATGATAGAACTATTCTATCTCAAGCTGTGTAGGGTTAAGGCGCGGCGATTTTTCACTGGCAATTTGGCGCGGGAAACCCGACTCTGGGGGCGGGGCATATGGCTGCGAAAGCACCAAGCGAGTAGGGCCACATAGGTGCAAGCATGATTCTATACCAGCTGCAATGTCATGACGGGCATGAGTTTGAAGCCTGGTTCCAAAACAGCGGGGCTTATGACCAGCAAGCTGAGGCGGGAACGGTGGAATGTCCGTTCTGTGAGTCCCATCGCGTGCACAAGGCCATCATGGCGCCGAACATCGCCAAGAAAGGCGCGTCATCGGCACCGGCCGGATCGAAGCAGACAATGGTGCGCGACGCCCGGGCGGTCAAATGGCTGCGCATGGCCCATGCCATCCGGGATCACGTGGAAAAGAACTTCGACTATGTCGGTTCCGACTTTCCCGAAGAGGCGCGGCGTATCCATTACGGAGAATCTGAAGAACGCGGCATTTATGGCGAAGCCAACAGAGCAGAAACCGAAGCGCTGCAGGACGAAGACATTGAAATCGCGCCCCTGCCGCTTGTGTCGAAGAAGAACGTCAATTAAAGCGCATTCAGGAGTGAAGACCGTCCTTGCCAAGGTCAATCGATCCGGTGGATCGATTGAAGGGATGAACGGCCCCGGTTTTCCGTCCGAATGCGCGATAAAACAAAGACTTAGAGCACGTTAGCGATTCCGTTCTTTTGTGAACGTGCTCTAAAGCGGCCGGGTGGCATACAGCATGTAATTGACCGATGTGTCCGACGTCAATTGCCAGGCGTCACGCCATAAATTGTAGCCAACACCCACCGGTGCCGACAGGTCCAACCCGCTGCCGTCCAACGCCGCGACGATTTCGTCTGGCCGGACCAGCTTGGCATAATCGTGGCTGCCTTTGGGCAGCCAGCCCAGAACATATTCGGCGCCGACAATCGCCAAGACAAAAGCTTTTGGCGTTCGGTTGATGCTGGATATCACCATGAGACCGTGGGGTTTGAGCATGGCGGCGCAACTCGACAAAAAAACGCGAATATCGGCAACGTGTTCGATCACTTCCATATTCAGAATAATATCGAACTTTTCACCGGCCGCCGCCAAGGTCTCCGCCGTGGCACAGCCATAATCAATGACCAGACCTTGCTCATCGGCGTGATGTTGGGCAACCCGAATATTCTTCAGGGCGGCGTCCGCCCCCATCACGTCGGCCCCCAGCCGGGCCATGGGCTCGCTCAACAGACCGCCGCCGCAGCCAATGTCGAGCAGTCTCAGACCGTCCAACGGTCGATTGGCGCGGGCGTCCCGATCAAACCGATGGCAGGCTTGGTCTCGGATATAAGCCAAGCGGACGGGATTAAGTTTGTGCAGGGGTTTGAACTTGCCCGTGGGGTCCCACCATTCATCCGATATGGCGGCAAATTTGCCGATTTCGGCGGAATCGACACTTGGGCCGTGGTCATCACCTTGGGCGCGCGATTGATCGGTCATAGCCGGTTGTTTCGTATAATTTCGGTCTGAGGCTATTAAAGCCTTTAGCGAGCTGCGTTGCCAGCCGTCCGGTCACACGTTATGTAGACCGCGGCAATCTGCCCAATCATTTGACCAAGTCGTTTGACCATAATCGTTGCGTTTTGAAGTGAAGGAGCGGCCATGGCCCGTTTGGTCATGAAATTTGGCGGCACCTCGGTGGCCTCAATCGAGCGTATCCAGCACGTTGCGCGCCTGGTAAAAACCGAGATCACGGCGGGCAACGAAATTGCCGTCGTGGTTTCGGCCATGGCCGGTGAAACCGACCGGCTGATCGCCCTGGTGGATGAGGCAAAGGCGGGAAATCCGGATGTCAATCTGGATCGCCGGGAATATGACGCCGTGGTCGCCACCGGCGAGCAGGTCGGTGCCGGATTGTTGGCCTTGGCGCTCAATGCCATCGGGGTCGATGCGCGGTCCTGGTCGGGCTGGCAAGTGCCGATCAAGACCGACAATGTGCACGGGGCCGCCCGCATTCTCGGGATCGAAAATCAGGCATTGATCGATGGGCTGAACAAAAATCAGGTCGCCGTGATTGCCGGTTTCCAGGGGGTCGACGAATTTGGTCGGATCGCCACCCTTGGCCGCGGCGGTACCGATACCAGCGCGGTCGCCATAGCGGTGGCGATCGGCGCCGATCGGTGCGATATTTACACGGATGTGGACGGTATTTACACGGCCGACCCTCGAATCGTGCAGAGGGCGCACAAGCTTGATAGAATCTCATATGAAGAGATGCTGGAAATGGCTTCCCTGGGCGCCAAGGTTTTACAGACCCGTTGCGTAGAGTTGGCCATGGTCAACGGCTTGGTGCTGCGGGTCGTGTCGAGTTTCAATGAGCCGCCGGACCCCAACGACGGTACTCTGGTTTGCGACGAGGATGACATCTTGGAAAACCTGATGGTAAGCGGCATCACCTATAGCCGCGACGAAGCGCGTGTAAATCTCCTGCAGGTGAAAGATCAGCCGGGCGTGGCGGCGATTATCTTCGGCATTTTGGCGCAACAGGGCATCAACGTCGATATGATCGTGCAGAACGTATCGCGCTCATCGACCCAGACCAATATGACCTTCACCGTAAGAGAATCCGATCTGGATCGTTCGATCGAGGTGCTCAAGGCCAGCCAAAATAAAATCGGTTATACGGATCTGACCTCGGATGCCAACGTGGTGAAGGTGTCGGTTGTCGGTATCGGTATGCGCAGCCATACGGGTACCGCTCAGATCATGTTCCAAGCATTGGCCGACAAGGGCATCAATATCCAGGTGATCTCAACCTCTGAAATCAAGATCAGTGTGCTCATCGATGAAGAATACACAGAGCTGGCATTGCGTACCTTGCACAGCGCCTACGGTCTGGATGCCGCGGAAGTATGACGCTTAGCGCTCCACAAATGGGGGTGGGCCCCCGCGCATTGTTGCGGCGCCTGCGCGAAGCCATGGTCGAACCCGTGGCGGCGCAGCAGCGGCTCGACAGAACCGTCGAACTGATTGCCGCCAATATGGTGGCGGAGGTGTGTTCGATCTATATCCGGCGCGCCGGCGATCAGCTCGAACTGTGCGCGACCAAAGGGTTGCAGCCGTCGGCGGTTCATAAGACACGGCTGCGCTTCGGCGAAGGCTTGGTTGGCGAAATTGCGCGTACGGCGGAACCATTGAATTTGACCGACGCGCCCCATCATCCCAAATTCGCCTATCGGCCCGAGACCGGCGAAGATCCGTTCCACTCGTTTCTCGGTGTGCCCATCCTCAAAGGCGGACATGTGCTTGGCGTCCTTGTGGTGCAAAACCAGACGCAACGGCACTATAGCGAGGAAGAATTGGAGGCCCTCCAGACCGTCGCCATGGTTCTGGCGGAAATCGTGGCCTCCGGCCAATTAATCCAGCTCGATGATGCGGTTATCGACGAAGAAATTACGCCGACCCGGCCTTACCGACAGAACGGGGTGGGCTTCGCCGACGGCGTTGCTGTGGGCAAGGTCATTCTTCATGCGCCGCCGATCAAGGACCACGCTCTGTTCGCCGAAGATGTCACTGTCGAATTGCAGCGTCTCGAACAGGGCGTCGAGCAATTGCGCCAGTCGATCGATTCTATGTTATCCGCGGTGGATAGTTCGCTGATTGGCGAACCGCGCGATGTGCTCGAAGCGTATCGCATGTTTGCCCATGACCGGGGCTGGGTGCGCCGAATGGAAGAGGCGGTTGGTCACGGTCTGACTGCAGAGGCCGCGGTCGAACAAGTGCAAAGCGATACGCGGGCCCGTCTGTCGCGCCAGCGTGATCCCTATATTCGCGATCGGCTGCACGATTTGGATGATCTGGCCCATCGTTTGTTGCGTTTTTTGGCGGGCAAGGACAACGGCAGTGTTCGTGAATACCCGGCCGGCGCCATATTGGTCGCCCATAATCTTGGTCCGGCGGAACTGCTCGATTACGACCCCAATCGATTGGGCGGAGTCATTTTGGCAGAAGGCTCGCCTGGTTCTCATGTGGCAATCGTCGCCCGGGCCATGGCTGTTCCCATGGTGGGTATGGTCGACGGTGTCTTGGATCACGTCAAGGAAGGCGATTGGGCCGTCATTGACGGCGAAAATGGGGAAATTTATCTACGACCGACACAAGGCATTCTGTCCGCTTATGATGAAAAGATTGCCTTGCACGAACAGCGTCAGGCGAAATTTACCGCCATTCGGAACGCGCCGGCGACGACCCGCGACGGCCACGAAATCGAGCTCCAGATGAATGCCGGATTGTTGGTCGATCTGCAGCATCTTGATCTGGCGGGGGCTCAAGGCATTGGTCTGTTCCGCACCGAGCTTCAGTTCATGGTGTCGTCGACCATGCCCCGGCTGGGCGCTCAGGTGAGTTTTTACCAAGAGGTGCTGGACACCGCGGGCCATCGGCCCGTGACCTTTCGCACCCTCGATTTGGGCGGCGACAAGATTCTGCCATACGGCCATGTCCGTCGCGAGGCCAATCCAGCACTTGGTCTTCGTGCCATTCGATTGGCGTTGGCGCGGCCGGCCCTGCTGCGCTATCAGCTGCGCGCTTTGCTGATGGCGGCGGCCGGACGGGGGCTCCGGGTCATGTTTCCCATGGTGGCGGAGGTCGAAGAATACCGGCAGGCACGCGCCCTGCTTGACGTAGAAGTTGAACGTCTCAAGCGTCTCAATCAGGCCTTGCCGGATAAATTGGAAGTCGGCTGCATGATCGAAGTGCCGAGCCTGGTTTGGCAACTCGGCGCTCTCTTGCCGCTGGTCGATTTCGTTTCAGTCGGTAGTAACGATCTTATTCAATTTTTCTTCGCCAGCGACCGGACCAATCCGCAAGTGAGCGATCGATATGACTTTCTTAGCCCCACCGTATTAGGGTTGCTCCGCCATATTCTTGCCGAATGTCGAGCTCATAATCTGCCGGTTTCCTTGTGTGGCGAGGCCGCCGGCCAGCCCCTGGAAGCCATGGCGTTGATCGGACTTGGTTTCCGAGCCATTTCCATGCCGCCGGCGCGTATTGGACCGGTGAAGTTAATGGCACGCGGGTTGCACGTTGAACAATTGGCACAGTTTATGGATGATTTATTCTTAAGGCCTGATCGCAGCGTAAGACATTTACTAAAGGAATATGCAGAGAAAAACGGCGTAATCGTATAAGTTAATTGCAATTTATTATGGGTTTTGGTGTAATATGAGATCCGAGGCAGAAATGCATAACATCGTGTGTAGTGTTCGATGCGGCGGGGATGCTGCCGGGGGTGAAGTGCTTCGGGAAGATCAAGAGCCATGAGCTTATCGAAACGCGTGGGCGTTCTGGGTCTCCGTAAGGGGGAGGACCGCAAACGCTTACAAATAAGACAAATTATGGACCCGGCCACGGAATTGGAAACCGCCGAAACGGTTGGCGGGGCGTTGCGTGCTGCCCGGTTGCGCAAAGGCCTCGACATCGGCATGGTCTCCCAGGTTTTGCGCATTCGCCGCGAACATATAGAAGCCATGGAAGAGAACGATATCGCCAATCTTCCGGCGAGAACCTATGCCCTGGGCTTTGTCAGAAGTTATGCGACTCACGTGGGTTTGGATGCCGATGAATGTCTGCGGCGGTTCAAGGCCGATGTTTTGAACCAGACCGAGCAGGACACTTTGGTATTCCCGGAAGCCAAGGAAGAAGTGCGGCTTCCCCAAGGTTCCTTATTGATTTTGGCGGTACTTTTGGGCGTCGGCATCTATGCCGGTTGGTATGTGTCGGTCAGCGCCGACCGGGTCGCGACGGAACGGGTACCGCCTGTGCCGGAGCGGCTGGCCGAACAGGTCAGCCCCATGGCACGGCCGGCAGCGCAATCCGACATGGCCCTTGCTGCCCAAACCCCGACGATCGAATTGGATCTGGCGGGACGACCGATAAATGTCACGGCGGTCGGCGGGCCCGATCTTGAACTGGCTGAGACGGATAACGACGACACGGTTTCTTCCGAAGATAGCTTTGCCATGACCCAAGCGGAAAATACCGATGAATTGGGAACGTTGGTGGCCGCTTCGGACGAACCGCTCGTGGATCAAGAAATCTTGAGTCTGATGGCGGGTCAAGCGTCTCGTATCGTCCTGCGTGCCCGATCCAAGACTTGGGTCCGCATCGAAGATGCCACGAACCAGATCCTGATCCAGCAAGAGCTTGAGAGCGGAGAGGGTTATATCGTTCCGGATCGACCCGGCCTGATCCTTTCGGTGAGGGATGCCGGCGCCCTGGACGTGTTTATTGACGGCATTCTGATGGGCCGACTTGGGGCCCCCGGCGAGGCACTTCCGGCGGTATCTCTGGATCCTTCGGCATTGAAGGCCGGCCGCGCGTCGTAATGGCTTAGAGTGTTTCCAGGAAAAGTGGACCCGGTTTTCCGTCCGGAAACACGATAAAACAACAACTTAGGGTCAGGTTTTGATTCCATCAAAACCGGAA
>SMXP01000140.1 GCA_004356335.1 Alphaproteobacteria bacterium
TAAAGCGGGCGGCCAGCTTGTCGCCGACGATCGGTCCGGTTACCGAACCGCGAATATCGTACATGTCGTAATTGCCGTAAGTACCTTCCACATAACCGCCGAATTCGAACTCGGGACCTTTTGTAATGATATTGAGGGCGCCGGCCGACGTGTTGCGGCCGAACAATGTACTTTGCGGCCCCCGTAACACTTCGATCCGTTCGATGTCTAAAAGTTCGGTCAGCGCAATACCGGCGCGGGCTCGAAAGACGTTGTCGATAAACACACCGACCGCCGACTCAAAGCCCGGATTGTTGCCTTGGGTTCCGATTCCGCGGATACGGATCGTGTTACCTTGGGTCTCACTGTTACTGCTCGACGACTGGAAGCTGGGGGCCAGACTCATGAGCTCGTGAATCGTATCAACGCCGGAATTCCTTAACTGCGTGGTATCAAAGACCGATATCGCAATGGGTACCGTTTGCAGCAATTGCTCCCGTTTGGTCGCCGTGACGATGAGTTCGTCCAGTTGAGCGACCGCCGGCGACGTAGCCAAAAGGCTCGCACCGGTAAACGCCATAGCGGTAAGAAGTGCAATTTTTCTAGTTGAGACGATCATAATTCCCTCCCGAACCAACAGATCTTTGTTTTCACCCGGCCAAACTTCACCTAAGTCAAACACAGGCGACCGGTGACCCTGTCATGGCTTGCGCCATAACCGCACCGGGAGGTAATTACCCAAATCTTATGCAAACCGGCGCGCCATATGATCGGCGCGGTGTCCCCCAGACCCCCAATTTGTCTGGTTGGGTCAGATTCCCTGAGCGCTGCGAGCGCCAAACCGGCACCCTATTCCTCCCGATACGCCTGGGATCTTTTGTATACAGCAACTGTCCCGCTTCGACGGGGCCCTGTCAAACCTAGACAGCGGTTTCAGCGGCCCTTACGTGTGGCCAGGGGCCTTTTCGGGGCCTGTGTGTCATTTTTGGCACATCCGGCGGCGGGATCGGCAGCAGAAAGCGCCTGCAACCCGCCCCCCGGAGGGCCGTAACAGATCACTCAAGCACGGCAAAAATGGCCTTAAAAATGGCTTTATTGGCCGACATTGGCCAGCCGCTGTGCCAGCTTCTTTTTGTTGTCAATCTCGGCCAATCGCGCGATCAAGATCCGCTGGGCCTGGGGCGACCCGGCGCCATGGAGCGATTCGGTCAAATAGCCCACAGCATTGCGGCCAATGGTCATGTTTTCGATCAAGCGCAAAATTTTCATACGATCCACGGAATCGATACCATCGCGCCCCATAAGAAACTTGCGGATGAGACCACCGGTCTCCTCATTGTCCAAGTCCTTCTCCGACGGCATGGTGACCAGCAAACCGCCGGCGATGTCCTGCGCCAGTCGCGCGATCTCGTACGGAAAGCGCGTCACATTATGCTTGCAGATATTGGCCAACATGGCATCGTTGATCCACGCACCCGACGGCAATTCGTTCGCCTGATAGGCCGATGCCTTGGCCGACGCATAAATGGTCTCATTGAGATAGGTCATTTCCACAAGCTTGTCGCGAATATGAGAGGCACCCTCGACACCATTGTAATCGGCCGCGGTCGCGGCGGCACCCACCAGCACATCGCCCAATCCGGTTTTGCAGACATAAGATGCCCGGTGATACGACGTGAATCGCTCAACCAAACTGGCCGCATAGGTATATTCGCCATCCATAAACACATGCTCGAAGGGCACGAACACGTCGTCGAAAATCATCATGGCCTCTTGGCCTGAATAATGAGGATTTCCGGCATCGATATCGCCGCCATCGAGAATACGCGTATCGCAGGATTGGCGCCCATAAATGTAGGTCAGACCCGGCGCGTCGGCCGGGATCGCACCCACCACCGCATAATCCTTATCATTTTCGGACAAGCGGACCGTCGGCATAAAGATGACCCAGTGGGAATTTATGCAACCGGTCAGATGCATCTTTGCGCCGGTCACATACATGCCGGTTTTTGTGCGCCGGGTGACATGTAAAAACAGATCGGGATCGCTTTGCTCATGAGGCGCTTTGGACCGATCACCCTTAGGATCGGTCATGGCCCCGGCGATCACCAGATTACGTTTTTGCACTTGGCCCAAGAACGCCAAAAACCGTTGGTGATAATCGGTGCCACATTCCTGGTCCATATCGTATGTCACACTGTGAAGCGAGCCCAGCGCATCCATCCCGACACATCGTTGAAAACACGTGCCGGTCCGGCGACCCAATTCTCTTTGCATCTCGGCCTTGAGCACAAGATCCTGCGGTCCTTCCGGCACATGAAGAAACCGGTTTATCGGCTGGCCGGTTAAGGGGGATGTCGCCGTGGCGATCTCCGGGTTATCGATGGCAAGTCGATAAGTCTCGGCCAGCGCATTGATCGACGGCCAGATCACGGGATGATCGACCGGCTCATCAATCTTTTCGCCTAAATAATACACCGTCATATTGCGACCGCGCAGACTCTCGATATAATCTTCAGCAGTCTTGATCGGTGTGAAGGGCTGCCAAAGAGTTTGGATCGCATCGGTTGGATCGGGAATGGTGATGTTCATCACGGTTAGCCTCTCTAGAAGCGCATTCAGGAAAAGCATGCCCCGGCGAAGGCCGGGGTGAACCCGGCTTTCCGTCCGAATGCGCGACAAAACAAAGACTTAGAGCCCATTAGGGATTCCATCCTTTGTCAACGTGCTCTAAACACGTATTTGCCTTTGTCAGAGTGTACGTCCGCTGGGTTAAAAAGTCGATTAAACCTGGCAAGCCGCCTGTTTCAGAGGGCTCTAACAGGGCCTTTAGTTAACACCATGATCTATGAGATGATTGCCACAACATCAACCGCAGATAAGCGAGACTGTGGCGCCATCGTCCAGCCAAAGGCGGCCTCTTGGAACCCATAACGGATCAACAACATGATGGATATGGCACAACGCAAGGTTTCGCCCGTCGAAGCCAATCTCCGGGCGATTTTGGACGCCCAACGCGCGGCATATTTGACCGGCGGCGTCGTGACGGCCGAGATCCGGATCGATCGTATCAATCGGGCGATCAAATTATTGGTCGATAATGCGGACGGTCTGTGCGCGGCGATGAACCAGGATTTCGGCAATCGGCCGCTCCTCATGAGCAAAATGACCGACATCGCACATAGCATCATGGGGCTCAAACATGCGCGAAGGAATGTGCGCAAATGGATGAAGCCGGAAAAGCGGTCGCTTGATTTTCCGTTGGGTCTCCTGGGCGCGCGCGCGGAAATCGTCTATCAGCCGCTGGGCGTCGTCGGTCTGGTCAGCCCGTGGAACTTTCCCGTTTCGCTCATCTTTGGCCCGCTCGCCGGCATTCTTGCCGCTGGTAATCGCTGCATGATCAAACCATCAGAATATACACCGGCCACATCCGAGCTGACAGCGCGCTTGGTCGCCGAATATTTCGAGCCAAATGAAATAACATTGGCGACCGGCGATGCGGAAATGGGTGCCGCATTTTGTGCGCTGCCGTTCGATCATCTGCTGTTCACGGGCGCCACCAATGTGGCCAGACATGTGATGCGCGCTGCAGCGGACAATTTGGTTCCCGTAACGTTAGAGCTGGGCGGCAAGTCACCTGTCGTCATTGGGCGATCCGCCGATCTTGCGCTGGCGGCCCGGCGCATTATGGCGGGAAAAATGATGAACGCCGGGCAAGTTTGTCTGGCGCCCGATTATGTGTTTGTACCCCACGATTTGATCGATGATTTCGTTGAAGCTTGTAAGAGCGCCGTCACGGGTATGTATCCGGCTTTAAAAGACAACGACGATTATACGTCGATCATCAGCGATCGCCATGTTGATCGCATGACAAATTTTCTATCGGACGCGGCGTCTCGCTCGAAAGATGTGATCGAGATCAATCCCGTCCAAGAGGATTTCTCCGACCACGCCGCGAGAAAAATGCCCCTATCGCTGGTCATCGATCCGGACGAAGACGCGCTGGTCATGAAACAAGAGATCTTTGGTCCCATCCTGCCGATCAAACCCTATAATGACATGACGGAGGTCGTCGATTACGTGAACCGGCAACCGCGCGCGCTTGCTCTTTATTATTTCGGCCGAGATAAAGCGGAGGAACGTTACGTTCTCGGTCAGACCACGTCGGGCGGCGTGACCGTGAACGATGTCATTGCGCATATTACGGCGGAGAATTTGCCGTTTGGCGGTATCGGACCGAGCGGTATGGGGGCCTATCACGGCGTTGACGGATTCCGAAATTTCAGTCACGCGAAGAGTGTTTTCCGACAAACTCGTTTCAACATTGCGAAAATGGTGGGGCAAGTGCCGCCTTACGGCGCGCGAACGGCTAAGCTGATAGCTCAGTTGATCAAGCATTAATTCGTTGGACGATAAACCTAAAGGAAGCCGTGCCATGACCGGCGCCGAGACATTAATCAAGACTTTGGAAAAAGGTGGGGTTGATGTGTGCTTTGCCAATCCCGGCACATCCGAAATGAATCTGCTCGGCGCGCTCGACAAGTCGGAAAGGATCCGCTCCGTTCTTGTCTTGTTTGAAGGCGTGGCTTCCGGGGCGGCCGACGGTTATGCGCGCATGACGGACAAACCGGCCACAACGCTTGTTCATCTGGGGCCCGGTTTCGCCAATAGTCTGGCTAACATTCACAATGCACGACGCGCCCGTTCGCCCATGATCAATATCGTCGGCAATCACGCGACATATCACATCAAATACGACACGCCGCTTACCGGCGACATCATTGGCCTGGCCAGTGCCGCCAATAATTGGGTCAGACAATCAGAATCGGCTGAAAGTTTGGCCGGCGATGGCGCCGCCGCATTGGCCGCCGCGCTCACCTATCCGGGCCAGATTGCAACGCTCATCGTGCCCGCCGATCACGCTTGGGGACACGCTACCGACACGGCGACAATCCCGATGATTGCGAAACCGCAACGCGTGTCGCAACGGACCATCGATCAAACGGCCGAAACCATTCGATCCGGAAAAAAATCTGCGCTTCTTCTGGGCGGTCGAGCTTTGCGCGAACGAGGACTCGACGCCGCCGGCCGAATTAGGGAAAAAGCCAGCGTCCGTCTGATCAGCGAAACCTTTGCCCCCCGTGTGCAGCGGGGCGCCGGACGTGTGGCGGTCGATCGCTTGCCTTATTTCGGTGACTGGATCGGCGAAGATCTAAAAGACGTGGACAACCTCATTCTTGTGGGCGCGCCGCCACCCACATCTTTTTTCGCCTATAAAGACAAGCCCAGTCGGGCAAGCCCGGATTCGTGCAAAGTAACCACCCTTGCCGAACCTCATGAAGATATAGCGGCGGCCCTCGAGGCGCTGGCCGAGTGTCTTGGCGCGGCCAATGAACCGGCGCCATTGCAACAGCCGAACGTTCCCGACATTCCGTCCGGTGAGCTCGACGCCGAGTCGATTGCCGCGTGCGTCGCCGCTTTGCTGCCGGAAAACGCCATTGTGTCCGATGAATCGGCAACCTCCGGACTGCCTCTCCATAATGCGACGCAAGGGGCCGCCGCCCATGATTGGCTCAATTTGACCGGCGGATCCATCGGTCTGGGCATGCCGCTCGCCACCGGGGCGGCGATTGCCTGCCCCGATCGCAAAGTCATCAACCTGCAGGCCGACGGCAGTGCCATGTACACGTTGCAAGCCTTGTGGACCCAAGCGCGCGAAAACTTGGATGTGACCACGGTCATTTACGCCAACCATAGCTACGCGATCCTCAAATACGAGCTGCTCCAGACCGGCATTGCGGAGACTGCGGGCGAGACAGCTCAATCCTTATTGTCTTTGGCCAATCCGAATTTGGATTGGGTAAAGCTTGCCGGCGGCATGGGTGTGCCGGCCGGCCGGGCAACGAGTGTGGCAACCTTTTACCAAGAGCTCGAAAAAGGCATTGGCATCAAAGGTCCTTATCTGATCGAGGCGACCATCAAGCCTATTCTTTAGGGTCTTTCCGGGGCGCCGTATGTGAAGGAGACGTTTTCGTATGTCCTCTGTCGTAGAGCAACTTCGCGACATGCTTGGTCCCACAGCCGTCTTGACCGGAGAGGATGTCCGGTGCCGCCCGGCACATATTGGAGTGGCGGACGGATATGGCGCAAAGGCAATCCTCCGGCCTAAAAATACCGAGGAGGTGGCGACGATTATGCGGCTTTGTCATGAAACCGGTCAGACAATAGTGCCCCTGGGCGGCAATACCGGCATGGCGGGTGGGGCCATCGCATCGGAAAACGACATCGCCCTGTCACTTGAACGGATGCAAGATATCGAACAGATCCATGTTCTTGGACGCACCATGATTGTTCAGGCAGGCACCCGGCTTCAAACGGTTCAGGAAAGGGCCGAGGAACTCGGGCTCATGTTTCCGCTTGATTTGGGCGCGCGCGGCTCGGCCACCATAGGCGGCAATATTGCGACCAATGCCGGCGGCAACAAAGTCCTGCGCTACGGCATGATGCGGGAAATGATTTTGGGGCTAGAGGCGGTGCTGGCGGACGGCACGATTTTATCGTCAATGAATAAAGTGATTAAGAACAATGCCGGGTATGACCTGAAGCAATTGTTCATTGGTTCCGAGGGGACCTTAGGCATCGTCACGAGAGCCGTGCTTCGGTTGCGTCCTTTATGCAAAAGCGAATCCACGGCACTCTTAGCGACAGACGATTACAATCATGTGATGACACTTTTGGGTTATCTCGATCAAGAACTGGCCGGCACGCTGAGCGCCTTTGAAGTCATGTGGAATGATTATTATCGTCTCGCCTCGGGCGGCGGGTCGGACGGAAAGACGCTGCCTGTGGGGCTCGATTACCCGTATTACATTTTGGTTGAAGCCTTAGGGGCCGACCCGGAAACCGACCGAACCCGTTTTGAATTGGTTCTGTCGCAAGCACTTGAGAAAGGATTGATCGTCGATGCGGCCATCGCCCAGTCGGGCAACGAGCGCAATAATTTTTGGGCCATTCGCGACAATATCGACAGTCTTCTCGCTTGGTGGCCAATCATTGCTTTCGACGTCAGCCTGCCTATTGAAACCATAGAAGATTTTGTTCAAGAAACCCGTGCGAAAATACGTAACACGTGGCCCGACATGCGATCCGTCGTGTTCGGACATTTGGGCGACAGCAACATCCATTTCATCGTATCCGTGGGCAGTGACGAACCGGACATTCGCCGCCAAATCGAGGAAGCGGTTTATAGCGCCGTCGCACAAAGAGAAGGATCGATATCCGCCGAACATGGTATCGGCCTGGAAAAGCGCGCTTATCTCGGTTACAGTCGAAGTGAGTCGGAAATCGAGCTTATGCGTACACTTAAAAGAGCACTCGACCCAAAAGGCATATTAAATCCAGGCAAAGTCATCCCCACACCTTGAACGACCCGAGGGCCTTTTGGTCACTAGGTAGTCGTGCGCAAAAGTGTGTGCGGTTTTGTGCGCAAACGGCGCGACCAAACAATAACTTAGAGCATCGCAAGTGATGCCAAAACAGCGAGCGATGCTCTAGCATTTCCAAGATTAATTGACTCATGAAAATCGGCGTCATTCTGGATTCAAGGGCGAATGCCAACGAACTGGCTGAACTTGGGCGCTTGGCCGAGAAAAATGGTCTTGGTTCGATTTGGACATCGAGCCTTCTGGATTCCAGAGACCCCTTTATCAATTTCTCGATCGCTGCCGCCAATACGGAAAAAATTCGGTTGGGGCCCATTGCGGTCAACCCTTACGACATACACCCCGTTCGCATCACCACATCTTTGTTGACGCTCAACGAAATGTGCCAGGGTCGTGCTCATATTGTCATTGGCGGTGGTGGCGAGGCCCTGGAAGCCCTGGGCATCGAGCCCAAACGACGGGTCGGCGCGGTCAAAGAATGTGTCCAGATTATAAAAGGCGCCTCGCCCGATACGCCGTTAAATTACCAGGGAAGCCTCTATCAAGTGAAAGGGTATCACCCGTTTTGGGTCGAGGCGGACGCACCAAAAGTTTATGTCGGCGCCAATATGCCGCAAATGCTGACCATGTCGGCGCGTGAAGCAGATGGCATCATGTTAAGCGACCTGACGCCGCCGCTCATCCGCGAGGCCATTCAAACAGCACAGCAAGGACTTGCAACTCGGGCCGTGCCAAAAGAAGATTTTGGTTTTAATAACTTTTTCGCTTGGCACGTCTACCAAGACAAGGACGAAGGCGTGAAAGAAGCACGCCAATGGCTGGCATTAAGAGGTCTATTCCGGAGATGGGTGATCACCACGTTCTTGAGCGACCAAGATTACGATCTTATCGAATCGAAATTTTCGGCCTTCTTTAATGCGCTCGCCCAAAGAACGCACGTCATCGAAGGCGTCCCCGATCGGATCCTAGACCAATTGGTCGATAATCTTACTTTTACCGGACATGTCAGTGACATCGATCACGTCATCGACCGGTTGCAAGAGTTCAAAGCCGCCGGACTGACGGAAATCGCTCTTCGCCTCTATCAAAAGCCTGCGGAGTCCATACGCCTGATCGGCGCAAAAGTCGTTCCCGCACTTGCCTAGGGTCTTTCCGGTTTTGATGGAATCAAAACCTGACCCTAAGTTGTTGTTTTATCGTGTTTCCGGACGGAAAACCGGGTCCGTTCATCCCTTCAATCGATCCACCGGATCGATTGACCTTGGCAAGGATGGTCTTCACTCCTGGAAACACTCTA
>SMXP01000001.1 GCA_004356335.1 Alphaproteobacteria bacterium
ACGCAGGTCGTTCGATCTTGCATATCCAAAATACGCGAAAATGTTTCGGCCCCGATAACCAAAGCGGTGTTTGACTGGCCCGCCTTGATAAAGTTATCAGCGATAGTAAGCGCATAAATAAACCCCGTGCACACCGCCTGGACGTCGAAGGCTGCCCCTTGTGTGATGCCAAGCCCGGCTTGCACAACCGTCGCACTTGCCGGAAAGGTTTGATCCGGCGTTGCGGTCGCAAGCACAATGAGATCCACTTCGTCGGGGCGCGTGTCGGCATTCTTCAGAGCTTGAGAGGCCGCCCGCAGTGCCAAATCCGACGTCACCTCGCCGTCGGCGGCAAAGTATCGTCGTTTGATCCCAGTGCGGGTGGTAATCCATTCGTCACTGGTATCGACGATTTTTGCCAGATCTTCGTTTGTCAGACACTTGGCGGGCAAATAGGCGCCGCATCCCCCGATAACAGATCGAATTACGCTCACTGTGCCGCTATTTCTCTATTGGCATCCGATAATTGATGCTCTTGTTTCCCGCTCGACATGACGTCTCCGTCACTTTTCGCCAGCTCCACATTGAGGCGCTTGACGCTCTCCGCAATGTCTTCGGCAAAGTTACTATGGGCCAAATCAATGGCCATATCTATGGCGCTCGCAAAACCTCTGCCATCGGCACTGCCATGACTTTTAACTACAATACCGTTGAGACCGAGAAACACGCCGCCATTTTGGGCGTTGGTATCCAACAAACCGCGCAACGCCCCAAAGGCCGAGCGCGCAAGAACGGCACCAAGCCGAGCCAACACAGATCCGTTGAACGCCCGTTTCATAAAAAAGGCGATGAACCGCGCCGTCCCTTCCGCCGTTTTCAGCGCGACATTTCCGGTAAAGCCGTCGGTCACAACCACGTCCGCACCATCGAACGGAATATCGCTGCCTTCTGTGAAACCGACAAAGTTAAGACCAAGGCTCGGGTCTTTCAAAATAGCCGCGGCATCGCGCACGGATTCGTGCCCTTTGAGCTCCTCGGCACCCACATTCAACAACGCCACCGTGGGGTTCTTCTTGCCAAGGGCGACATGGGCAAAGGCAACCCCAAGAATAGCAAAATCCGCAAGTTGCTTGGCCGTCGCTGCCACATTGGCCCCCATATCGAGGAAAACACACCGGCCTTCCGTTTTGGGCCAAAGGACGGCAATGGCCGGCCGATCGATGCCCTTCATGGTGGACAAAACGTACATGGCCAGTGCCATCAAGCCGCCCGTATTACCGGCCGATACCATCGCATGAGCTTGGCCCTCTTTGATCGACGAGATGGCCAGTCCCATGCTCGAATTTCGACCTCGGCGCAGCACCTGGCTCGGCTTATCTGCCATCGACACGCGCTCCGGCGTATGGCGCACTTCACAAGCCGCCGCCGCGCCGGAATGCACGCGCAATAATGGCGCCAATGCGGCTTCGTCACCGAACAGCAAAAACCGGACGTCAGGATGTTTCTGCAATACCAACTCAACACCCTCAATCACGATGCCAGGTGCTTGATCGCCTCCCATGGCATCGAGCGAGATTGTTAAGTCTTTGGACACGGTGCTGGTCATTCCCTGATTACGTAACTTTCCTAAAGGGCGAATGGCTCGCCTCCACACCACTACCGATCTTCTTGCTTCTTGCCCCCGCCCGCTTCTTGGGTGAGATGGGCGGCAAATTACCCGATTATCATTGTCCAACAAATGATTCTTATGCGATCGGCTCATGAGACCGGATCGGCGCGCAGAAGAGCAAGAACAATCTTATGTCAGCTATCCTGTCCCTTTAGCCTTTGCAAAACCGAAAAAGGACCCTTTCCTGCCTTATCTTCCTGGCCAAAAGGCGCGGTGATCTCTACAAAATCTCGTGATCCGTGTCTATCGGGGCTGTTCGGCAATTGGGCAACCACCTTGCGTGGATAGGGATCGAGCGCCAGAGCGAGACGTTGCACGATACACTCACCAACATCGATTCGGCCTTCTGCCAAAGGTTCAGGCACACCGCCGCTGCACCACGGTGCCGAGGAAACAGTGGCTGAGAGGGATGCCAAATCATGCAAACCCAACCGCCTCTGTATTACTTGCATTGAACCCGTCTCAACCCTGCAAAGGTTCGAACGAGACGCGACCGGAAACCAATCCATCCAGCTCCTGCCCGGCCAAATGGGCAACCTGCCGGCGAACATAGCGCGCCATCATTGCCACAATATCCGGTGACACATCCGATGTCCGATACAGGTTTCGGCAAAGGGCATCGTTGAGTTGCTCCGGATCGTTTGATTTCAAACCGTCTTCATAAGCTGCAACACGACCGTAAAAGGCCTGAGCCATCTTTTGAATCTTACTGCCGACGCTAAGATCGCCGACACCCATCTCTCGCAATCCTTCGTCCATATCTTGAAAAAACACGTCGAACAATGTCTGTGCGATCGGGCTTGAGCCCGCATCGTCCGCCTTAAAGCGATGGAGAATGAGAAACACGTGCAATGCAATGAGATCAAAGCGCCCGTCGACATTGTCGGCAACGCCACCATCCAGATAGAAAACTGGCTGGCGTGATTGACCTACGATACGCTTGTAAAGTTTTTGCGCAGCAATATTTTCCGGTGCAGGCTTTAACAAGGCCCGCAACAGGCTATTTTCCTTGATGGTCTGCCACACTGTCATCGGCCTTCCTCATGTTGCAGGCTTTCCTCTTGCATTCATTTCCTTTGGCAGTTACTACCTCTGGTCAATATCAATGTTGGAATTATTGTCAAGCAGGTCGTCATGTCTTTCCGTCTTCTTTCCTTAAGGAACTTGGCCACGATTGGCGCCATCTTTTCGATGATCTTAGCGCTGGGCTGTAGCCCGATCTCGGACAAACGAGGCTATATTCGCGACGAAATGAAAATCGACTCTGTTCAAATCGGTGTTGACAACAAAGAGTCGGTCTATCAACGCTTAGGCTCACCTTCTACCACGGTCTCTCTAGGTCTGGATGTGTGGTATTACATCACAAGCCGAGAAGAACGATTTGGGTTCTTTGCACCAAAAGCAACTTACCGCGAGATTACTGCCGTCGCGTTTGATGAAGATGACTTCGTTGCCGACATAACGGATTACGGTTTGGAAGACGGTAAAGTCGTTTCATATGTCAGCCGCAAAACACCAACGCGCGGTAAGGAGCTTACTCTCCTTGAACAGATGTTCGGCAATCTCGGCAGATTGCCTGCACCCGGCCAACAGCAAGGCCGATAATCGTCTGAGTATCGCTTTCTCGTTTGCCAAGCTCTTTTCACATTACAAAATCGGACCGCAAGTGTTGCCCTCTTGCGTCTTAGAGTGTTTCCAGGAAAAGTGGATGCCGGTTTTCCTGGATGCGCTCTAATGCGCAAGAACGGCTAACAGCAGCAGCGCAACGATATTCGTAATTTTGATCATCGGATTGATCGCCGGGCCCGCAGTGTCCTTGTACGGATCACCCACTGTGTCGCCCGTCACGGCCGCTTTGTGGGCTTCGGATCCCTTACCGCCGAGATTGCCATCTTCAATGAATTTCTTTGCATTATCCCAGGCGCCGCCGCCTGCGGTCATCGACAGAGCAACAAAAAGCCCGGTAATGATCACCCCTAGAAGCATCGCACCCAACGATGACAGCGCTGCCGACTGGTCGGCGATCAGCAAAATGACGAAATAAAGCACCACGGGGGATAACACCGGCAAAAGCGCCGGGATGATCATTTCCTTGATTGCCGCCCGCGTCAGCAAATCCACCGCTCGACTATAATCGGGCTTTGCTGTGCCTTCCATGATCCCCGGGATCTCTTTGAACTGGCGGCGCACCTCTTCGACGACCGCACCGGCGGCCCGACCCACCGCCATCATGGCCATGGAGCCGAACAGGTAGGGCAATAGACCGCCGATAAAGAGTCCTACGATCACATAGGGATTCTGCAGCGAAAAGTTTAGCACCACCCCCTCAAAGGCCGGAAACTGGTCGGTATTACGGATCAAGAAATCCAAATCGGACGTGTAAGCGGCAAACAGCACCAAGGCGCCCAATCCAGCCGAACCGATGGCATAGCCCTTGGTCACCGCCTTTGTGGTATTGCCTACGGCGTCCAGCGCATCGGTTGTTTTCCTTACGCTTTCATCCAGCTTGGCCATTGCCGCAATACCGCCCGCATTGTCCGTTACCGGACCGAAGGCATCCAGCGCAACCACCATGCCCGCCAGAGCAAGCATTGTGGTTACGGCAATGGCAATGCCGAAAAGACCGGCCAGATTATGGGAGATGATGATCCCCGCAACGATGGTCAACGCAGGCAGCGCCGTCGATTCCATGGACACCGCCAGACCTTGAATGACGTTTGTGCCGTGACCCGTCATGGATGCCGCAGCGATACTGCGAACCGGACGAAAATTGGTGCCGGTGTAATATTCGGTAATCCAAATGATCAGTCCGGTTATGACCAATCCCACAATGCCGCACATATAGAGACTCATGCCGGTGAAGGTCGCACCGCTTGCCTGATATTGCGTGTCCATACCGATAAGCGCGTCTGTGATCGGCCAAAGCACAACCAAAGACATGACCGCCGTGGCAATCACGCCTTTATAAAGAGCCCCCATGATATTCTGGCTCGCCCCCAGCCGAACGAAGAAGGTGCCGACGATCGACGTCAGGATGCAGGCGGCGCTAATGGCAAGGGGGTAAAGCATCATCTTGTAAACCGTATCGGGCCCCTCAGAGACAAAGAAGATCGAGGCCAAAACCATGGTCGCCACGATGGTCACCGCATAAGTTTCAAACAGGTCCGCTGCCATGCCGGCGCAGTCACCTACATTGTCACCCACATTATCTGCAATGGTTGCCGGATTGCGTGGATCGTCTTCCGGAATGCCGGCTTCAATTTTGCCGACAAGGTCGCCGCCCACATCCGCGCCTTTCGTAAAAATCCCACCGCCGAGACGGGCAAAGATCGAAATGAGCGAGCCGCCAAAACTCAATCCCACGAGTGCATTGATGACATCGCGGCTGGTCGGATCCAAGCCCAAGGGGCCGATCAAAATCGCGTAATAGACCGAGACGGCAAGCAAAGCGAGGCCCACCACGAGCATGCCGGTGACGGCGCCCGCCCTAAAAGCGATGGCCAGTGCCGCCGCTAAGCTTTTGCTCGCCGCATGGGCCGTACGCACATTAGCCCGCACCGACACATTCATGCCGATATAACCGGTGGCGCCGGACAGTACAGCGCCAATCAAAAACCCGACGGCCACTTGAACGTCCAAGAGAAGCCAAAGAATGATGAACACAACCACGCCGACAATAGCGATGGTGGAATATTGCCGATTGAGATAAGCCCGCGCGCCTTCTTGAATGGCCCCGGCAATTTCCTGCATACGATCGGTTCCGGGATCGGCGCGCATGACGCTTTGTCTTGCCCATGCGCCATATACCAGCGCTAAAACACCGCACGCGATGATCAACCACAATTCCATGCTCATGGTTTCGTCCTTGTTGAAAAATGAGTTCAGTTTGGCCGCTTTTTTATCGTTCGGACCCGCCAGATTGGCTGACATTCCTGTAAAGCGCGCGGACCATGCCAAAGATGAGCCGGGAAAGCAACCATCAAGAGCATCCCAGCCCTAGTTTGAAAACAAAACCAAACAAAACCCGGCCGTAGGCCCGGACAAATCTCGCTTAGAAATGCCGGTAACCGGCCTGTTCGATGGCCACGGGATTGCCGCGGGCATCGACCACTTCAACCCCTTCTCCTTCTATGGCTTGGCCGATTGGGGTTAGGGCAATATTCAGGGCCGCGCTGATTTGCTGCACCTGGTCTTGTCGGTCGGGCGGCATGGCAAACAACAATTCATAATCATCGCCGGCCCCCAGCAGGGACACAGGATCCGTCATCACAGCGCGGGCCGCATGGCAAAAAGGCACCTTTTCCAACTCGATGCGCAGGCCAAGCCCCGAAGCGGCCGCCATATGGCCCGCGTCAGCCACCAGACCGTCGGACACATCAAGACAAGCCGTTGCAAGGTCCAACAATTTAGGGCCGAGTTGTGTGCGTGGTTGAGGAAGCTGATAACGGTCAATCAAAACATCTTTATACTGATCGTTCCGGCAATCCAGCTCGCCGGTCAACAATTTAAGCCCTAAGCCGGCATCGCCGATCGTGCCCGATATATAAAGCACATCACCGGGCCCCGCACCCGACCGAAGCAGCATCTTGCCTTTCTTCACGTAGCCAAAAGCGGTTAGAGATAATGACATAGGACCATGCGTCGAAATGGTATCGCCTCCGATAACATGAATTTCATATTGTGTCTGATCCAGTGCCAGCCCACCGACAAACCGTTCTATCCACGACCGCGTGATGTCCTCCGGCCATGCGCAGGTCAGTAAGTAACTCACGGGCGTTGCGCCCTTACCGGCCAAGTCAGACAAATTCACCCGCAACAGCTTGCGCCCGATCAGATCCGGCGGATCCTCAATGCGAAAATGGGTTCCGGCCGACATGGCATCCGCGGTAACGACGAGTTCCTGACCGTCAGGCACATTAATCAAGGCGGCATCATCGGTCAGATCAAAAGCCCCGGGATCGCCTCGGGTAAGCGGTGCAAACAAGTCCCGGATGACGGCAAATTCATCACAGGGCCGCACGTCACCCGCTTGGTGTGCATTTTCGACCGGCCGGTCTGTAGAGCGGTTCACGTTTGCTCTCCGCTCGGTTCGAATTCGTCGGCGCGTTCCGCCCGGGCAATTTTGTCCAGTACGCCATTGACAAATGCCGGTTCGGATTCATTAAAAAAGGCGTGGGCAACCTCGACATATTCATTGATAACCACGCGGGCCGGTATGCTCGTCCTGACCACAAGTTCAAATGTGGCAGCCCGCAGCAAGGCCCTGAGCGTGCTGTCGAGGCGGCGCAATGTCCAGCCGTCAGCCAGGGCACCATTGACATATCGGTCGATGTCGACCTGATGTTCGACAATACCGCGAACAACGGCGCTGAAATGTTCAATGTCGGGATCGACATATTGAACGTCGCTGATTTCATTGGCAAATCGATGCCCAATAAATTCGGCGATCACATCATTGGCATCCCCGCCACTCAACTCCATCTGGTAAAGCGCTTGCACCGCAGCCAAACGAGCTTCGCCGCGCGATATTTCATGGTGTTGCCTATTGTCGCTTGCCATCATCTCGTTCAATCACATGTCCGCTTCCATATTTCTTTACGTCGCCACCACGGCATCGAAAATCTGCAGCAGATCTTCGCCGATTGGATATGTCGCAACACGCCGCCACCTTTTGGCACCCTCAGGGGTTTCAAGACCCAGATGGGCGATCGCCGGCACCCCCTCGCCGCCAATAATTTTTGGCGCATGAAACCACACCAGTCGTTCCACCAATCCCTGCGCAATGAGTGACGCGCCAATCCGAGCGCCGCCTTCGACCAGCACATTGGTCAGACCCCTATTGCCTAAAATTGCCAGTGCAGCGGCCAGATCCAGTTGATCGCCGGTCGCGACATCAACTTGTAACACCTCGACACCGCATTGACGAAACGCCTTGATGCGCACAGCGTCCGCATCTTTGCGTGTCAAGATCCATGTCGGTACCTCATGGGCAGTCTGAACCAGCCGAGACGTCATTGGCAACCGAAGCCGCCCATCTGCCACAATCCGTATGGGCGACCTGTCTTCGAGACCCGGCAACCGGCAGGTGAGCCGCGGATCATCGAAATGGCGGTTGTGCTGCCGATCAAGACGGCGTCGGCGTCGGCGCGCATACGATGGACCAGCCGACGGGCGAGCGGCCCGGTAATCAATTGGCTGTCACCCGAATGTGTCGCGATCCGGCCATCGAGCGACGTGGCCAATTTGTAGGTGATACGCGGCCGATGACTTTGCTGGAGCATGGCGTAGCCACGATTCAGCCGGGCTGCTTCATCCCGGCACAAGCCCAGAGCCACATCGATATCAGCTTGCTTAAGACGATCGGAAATTGGTTTTGGTAGACTCAAAAGACTGGCCCCCTGGGCAACCCGAAGACGCGCCGGTTGCACCGCCAAGATCGACAAAAAACTGTCCGGTGACGGCACGCTCGTAAGATAAACGCTGCATCCTTTAAGAGCAGACCCGCCATCAGCTCGCGCTTGTTGCAACGCTCTTTCAATGGCGTCGCAGCGCCGGTCGCTCCAACCGCGCGCAATAACATAACCCTCAGTGTCCCGATCGGGGGTCGAGGTGATGACGCATCCCACGGCAGGGTCGGGCCAAACCCGACCCAATCCACGCCCGGCCAGGCGTAGCGCGATGTGCATGAAATGCTGATCCGCGGTCACGGCTTTTCGATTTCTGTTTTCCTAAACTAGAGCATTTTCGAGCGAAGTGGACACCGGTTCGCGTTAAGAAAATGCGACCAAACAAGGACTTAGAGCGTTTTCGCGATTCTGTTAAGTTCGGAAACGCTCTAAGAAAGTCAACCCCGCCGCTAATCCTGTTCGCTCAAGTTTCCAAGAAATTGTTCGAAATCCCGGGCCTCTCGAAAGTTCTTGTATACAGAGGCATATCGCACATAAGCCACATCATCGAGACCGGCCAATCCCTCCATGACAAGTTCGCCGATGATATGAGACGGGATATCGGGTTCTCCCATGCTCTCAAGACGACGCACAATGCCCGTGACCATGCGCTCCGTCCGCTCCGGATCAACCGGCCGCTTTCTCAAAGCGACCTGAACCGACCGCATCAGCTTATCGCGATCGAAACGGACACGCCGGCCACTGGATTTAACCACTTGTAGCTCGCGCAATTGAACGCGTTCGAACGTGGTAAAGCGCGCACCGCACGCCGAGCAATGTCGGCGCCGTCTAATAGCAGCGCCATCTTCTGCCGGTCGCGAGTCCTTCACTTGACTATCATCATGTCCACAAAATGGGCACCGCATCAGCAATCACTCTAAAGTTTGATATATCGGGAAATCAGCACAAAGCGTTTGCACCTGTTCGCGCACGCTCTGTTCGATAGCGCTATTGTCCTCAGGATGAGCGACCAATCCATCGAGAACTTCGACCATCAGCTCGCCGACCTTGATGAATTCAGCGGTGCCGAAACCACGGGTCGTCGCCGCCGGAGATCCAACACGAAGACCCGAAGCAATAGCCGGCTTTTCGGGATCAAACGGAATCGCATTCTTGTTGCAAGTTAAGAAAGCACGCTCAAGGCTCGCTTCGGCCACCTTGCCGGTCAGTCCTTTAGGCCGCAAATCGATTAACGATAAATGGGTGTCGGTTCCTCCCGATACGATATCCAATCCGCTTTGAGCCAACGTCGAGGCCAATGCGCGCGAGTTTTCGACCACCGCCTTTGAATAAGTCTTAAAGTCGGGACGCAACGCTTCGCCGAAAGCAACGGCCTTGGCGGCAATAACGTGCATCAGGGGGCCGCCCTGAAGGCCCGGAAAGATCGCCGAATTGATTTTCTTTGCGATGTCCTGGTCATTGGTCAGAATCATGCCGCCGCGCGGCCCGCGCAGCGTCTTGTGGGTGGTTGTCGTCACCACATCGGCAAAATCCAACGGATTGGGATGGATGCCGCCGGCCACCAAACCGGCGAAGTGCGCCATATCGACCATAAAAAGCGCGCCCACATCATGGGCTATGTCCCGGAAACGGGCAAAGTCGATGATCCTTGGATAAGCCGATCCGCCGGCAATGATGAGCTTGGGCCTGTGTTCCTTGGCCAGTGCCGATACCTGATCAAAGTCGATTAAATGGTCGTCGGGCCGCACGCCATATTGAACCGCGTTGAACCATTTGCCCGATAAATTGGGCGCGGCACCGTGGGTCAAATGCCCACCAGCGGCCAAGCTCATACCCAAAAAAGTGTCCCCCGGATTAAGCAATGCCAAGAACACCCCTTGATTGGCTTGGGCTCCCGAATGGGGCTGCACATTGGCAAACCCGCAATCGAATAATCGTTTGGCCCGTTCAATGGCCAAAGATTCGGCCAC
>SMXP01000141.1 GCA_004356335.1 Alphaproteobacteria bacterium
AATCTTAACTTCGGTCTCGCGCGCGATATGACGCGCGGCTCCGCCCAAACCAAATCCGATGATCCCCAAGTTTTTCTCATTGGAAAGCTGAAGTGGAATGATCAATTTCGCCAGCAATTCGGGCGAGCCCGGACCTAAATAACCTTCACCCCAAAGTCCTTGGGCCACAACAAGGCGTAGCAATTCTTCAGATACCTCGGACCCATGATCGCCCACAAAAGTCTGCGCTAAGATACTTTCGATATGAGAGGCATCATCAAACGCCTGTGACTCGTCACCGTTTAGATGGGTGTCGATACCCTGCTTGGCGCCTTTCGAGGCGATATTTTCCAACGATGCCGTCATTGCACAAATTACCAAACGTGTTTCCCGCTCATGCTCGGCACGAGACCGACTTTCCCTATTCTTAAGGCTAAGAGCACGTTCACTTTATTTGGAATCCCTAACGTGCTCTAAGTCCTCGTTTTGTCGCGCATTCGGACGGAAAACCGGGTCCACTTTTCCTGAATGCGCTCTATTGAAACAAACGAGGGTTAATTCGTGCTTAACCTCAGCCGATCGGCCGATTTTTGGCGCTCTTCCGCCGATGGCAGATCGCCCAAAGGATCCTTTATCCAGGCCGCGATATCTTGCCAAACCACTTCCGCCTGGAGATCCCGTAGCAGCATATGGTAGCCGTTTTTGTATTCCACCACGCGTGTTGGCCCCCCTATTCTGCCAAGAATGTCTTCAACAGGTTTACGCGGGATGATCTGGTCTTTTTCACCGTAAAGCACCAGTGTGGGTACGGACACTTGTTCAACCGAGAGATACCCTTTGTCCATCAAGCCAACCAGTCCATAGATCGCATCCGTTCGCGTTTTTTTGATCATGAGATCGTCATAATAATTATCACGAAGCATCTCCAGATTATCGGACGGCAAGATATCAAGACTTTCCCCGGTGAACTGAGCTTGCGGAAAGGTATGGGCGGCAAACCATAGTGCCGCTTTATAGATCGGGTTCATAACCGACCATCCCCATACCGCAGGCGCAACCAAAATCAACCCGTCAATTTGCGGCGTGTCTTGTTCGGCAAACATACTGATGGCTGCAGCGCCGCCCATACTCACAGCCAGAACGTAAATCGGTAAATTCGGATGCCGGTTACGAACAAGTCGGATGAAAGTGCGGGCATCATTTATTAAAAGATCAGAGCCGGGCCAGATTCCTGGTTGCGGAGACCGGCCAAAACCCCTTTGGTCAAAAGCATAGGTCGTGATTGCATGATCTGAAAACCATGGCCCCGGCATTTCGAATGTCTTTGCGTAATCATTCATACCATGCAAACCGACCATGACGGCCTCCGGTGCCTCGGCGTTCCATACTTGCACCGCCAACTTCTTACCATCGGCCGAAGTGAAGATGCCCTGCTCCAATGTGGGTGTATCGCTTGCGGGACCCAAACTTTGTTCAAGGGGCGTCGCGCAACCCACCAGATAGAATAGGACGAGAAAGCCTCCCCATCGCTGCATCATGTGGGCTTCCTCTTTCCAATTATCATAGCGACGCGCGACCTGAGCTCCGGGACGACCTCGGATTCGAACCAAGAATTTGTTTTGAGCCAAACATTGTTGCGCCACGAGGGATGGGGCAAGGGCAAAAACTCCGGTAAATAATCCCGCCAATCCGCGACCGTCTCGGTCAAAGACTTCCGAGTGTTTTTATTGAGGTGCCAGTGCTGGGCATAGGCGCCGACGACCAAGGTCAGTTGGATATTGGGCAAGAGATCGAACAGCCTGTGCCGCCAGGTCGATGCGCATTCCTTGCGCGGCGGCAGATCAGCACCCTTAGCATTGAGGCCGGGAAAGCAAAATCCCATGGGCACGATCGCAATGCGCCTTTGGTCGTAAAATGTCTCCCGGTCCACGGCTATCCACGATCTCAGGCGATCTCCACTGGGATCATTAAACGGAATTCCCGTCCGGTGAACGCGGGTGCCCGGCGCCTGGCCCACAATACATAATGTGGCACTGGTCGATGCCCGCAGAACAGGACGAGGCGTGTGAGGCAAATGCGGCGCACAGATGCGGCAATCATTGATCTCCTTAACAAGTGAGGCCAGCGTATCTGTCATATGGGTTTGTCTAATATGGACAATAGCGCGTCAGCTACAGCCTGGGGTTCCGTTATCATCGCATCATGACCCCGCTCGCGTAACCTTGGCGCTCATGATTGCCATAGTCCGGGCTTAAGGCAAGTGGAGATAAGGCCGTCTAATCAATCACTTGCACGTGGAGAAAGCTTTAACCATTTCTATTATGCTGGAAAACAGTACATCCCGGCTTTGAGATTCCCTGTAAATTCACTAAAATTTTAACTATGATTGCATTTTCCGCATTCATACTCCATTCAGACTGGAGCGTTTATCTTTCGGTTCAAACGAACCTAAAGAATTATCGGTGACCGGATCTAGGGTCTTTCCGGTTTTGATGGAATTAAAACCTGACCCTAAGTTGTTGTTTTATCGTGTTTCCGGACGGAAAACCGGGTCCACTTTTCCTGGAAACACTCTAAAGGAATGTTCAAGATGAAATTAATCGCACTTTGCCTTTTGGCAATGAGTCTCGCACTTTCATCCGCTAACGCTCAACCGAAAGGCAATCCAGGCAAGGGACCAAAGAAAGACCTGCCCGCCGTTCAAAATGAAAACTCTTCCGTGGTCAACACCCTCACCGACGCTATTTTTGGCGACGATAACGATAATGGATGGAAGCCGTCCAAAGCAAAAAACAAGAACAAAGGGAAGAATAACAATCAGCAAGGATTGACCGACTATCTACCAGATATTCTGTTTGGCAATGACGAACGAAATATCATTAGCGAGTATTTCCGTAAGAACACCGTCGCCACAAGTTCGTTGCCGCCCGGCATCGCCAAAAATGTCGCTCGAGGAAAACCCTTGCCGCCGGGGATTGCCAAGCGCGGTCTGCCGAACAATTTAATGTCCCAACTGCCGATCCGCGATGGCTGGAATCGGTTTATAGTGGGCAACGACGTTTTGCTGGTTGATCAGAAAACCGGAACGATCGCCGATGTCATCAAGGACATCATGTCGAACTAACAGGTAATGTTAATTCTTACCTTATGAATAGTCGGCCTTTCTAGCTCAAACTCGGCAGGCCGTTTGGATCGGGCGCCACCCGAACAATCTTGTTGCCCTTATTGCCGCCGGTAAACAAACTGGCCAAAGCATCCGGCATGGCGTCGAGCCCTTCCACCACGTCTTCAGTGTTTTTGAGCCTGCCCGCGATCAACCAGCGTCGCATCTGTTGTTCGGCCTCGGGAAAGCGATCCACGTAATCAAAAACGATAAAGCCTTCTAGTCGCGCGCGTTGGCTCAATAATTTTGTGTAATTACGGGGGCCCGGAACGATTCCGGGCTGATATTCGGTCGAGATATAACCGCAAAAAACGACGCGGGCCTTCAGCGCCAAGTGGGCCAGGGCGTCATTCAAGATATCGCCGCCCACATTGTCGAAAAAGACATCCATACCGTCCGGACAAAGCATATCAAGCCGCTCGCCGACATTCTCCGTCTTGTAATTAATCGCTCCGTCAAAACCCAAGTCGGTCGTCAACCATCGGCATTTTTGGTCACTACCGGCAATGCCGATCACGCGACAGTCCTTGATTTTGGCAATTTGGCCGGCGACAGAGCCAATGCCTCCGGCCGCTGCCGAAATCACCACCGTTTCCCCGGCCTGGGGCTTGCCGATGTCGAGCAAGCCAAAATAGGCGGCAAAGCCATCGACCCCCAGGCTGCCCAAAGCCAATGTGAGGGGGCGACAGGGATTTTCCACCTTCAAAATGGTTTTGATGTTGGGCGGCTGTTTGGTCGGATCTTGCAGAGAATAATCCTGCCAGCCCAGGGACGCGGTGACGATATCCCCGGTCTTGAAATCCGCATGGCGGGATTGGATGACCTCGCCGACACCGCGGCCGCGCATGACGTCGCCGATGGCCAAAGGCTGGAACATGCCGTTGTCGTGAACCAAATAGCCCCATTGGGCTGGTGACGTGGCGAGGCAGATCGTCCGCACGATCATCTGGTCGGGCCCGATTTGGGGGACATCTCCGGTTTCAAGCCGGAAGAGATCACGACTGACGGGATCGCCGAGTTTCGGGCGTTTGGCAAAACGCCATTGGCGA
Organism: Alphaproteobacteria bacterium; assembly: GCA_004356335.1. Taxonomy (GTDB): domain Bacteria; phylum Pseudomonadota; class Alphaproteobacteria; order SMXP01; family SMXP01; genus SMXP01. The sequence continues at coordinate 4,192 of SMXP01000141.1, forward strand.
TTCGTTTGACCGAGCGGGATCGTCATCTGTGCACGCCATCAACCATCGTGAAACCAAAAGGTGCCCAAACAGGCACATGCCTTTTCGTTTAACGCGGCGACAGATCAATCGCAAGACATAAGGGAAGGTCTTAAAGGGGGGGGGGCAAAGAGGAGAGTATGGCCAAGGAGGGGGGGATTTTGTCAAAACAAGGGAGGCTTCGTTCCTAGACCACGTTCACAAATCATAGAATCGAAGAACGTGGCCCGGATTCTTTAGTGGTCGCGCATTCAGACGGAAAACCGGCCGCCACTTTTCCTGAATGCGCTCTAGCGGTTCTTATTCACGCCGTCTTTTTTCTCTTGGGTGCGCAGCCAGCCTAGGCCGAGCATGCCCATGAGCACCGGGATCATGGTGCCGATATCCAGTTCCGGAAGATTGGTAAGATCCGCACCCGCCAAGACGGCGAAAAACGACATGAATGGCTGGAGAATAAACGTATAGGCGAAGGCCAGACCGCACACCCAACCGACAAAGGGGCGCCATCCGGCCACGAGCAGGCTTTCATGCTGAGCCTCCTGAAAATTCACGGCGAGTTGCGCCAGCTCTCCTTGCTGCTCCAACTTCTTCAACTCAAGCAGGGCTTCTTGTTGCTGGGACGGATCGGGCCAAACCCGCTTGATGATCTCTTCCCCTAAAGAAAACAGGCCACCGGCAATCAAATTCGGTAACGGCATAGGAAACTCCCGATCAAAGCCAACGAAAACAATTTGTGTTGAAGGAAAGTATAACCCGGCGCAGCCGACCGTGGATAAGTTTGCGCAAGACCTACGGCAGGAAAGCCTTTAACGCATTCTTGACCTGGTCTTTGGTCACACTGGGATTACCTTCGAGGGCACGGAGGCGGTTTTGTTTTTGTCGTCATGTGCTTCTTCCCAAAAAAGCCAACCCGAACCCCCACGCCCAGCGGGACACGGGGATGGGGGAGGAGGCATGGAAGCCCGGGTCGGCCAAGTCGAGGCGGGGGCCGCCGCAGGGGCAGGTTGCGACGGTTGGGCTCGCCTCGTTTCGGCGGAAGGACGACAAACGCACGACGCGCAGGGATGAACCGAAGGCTACGGCCTGAGGTCTAAAACAGACCCGGAAATTCAGCCTCGATGGTATCGGGGTCGCTCGCCCGTACGATTTGCATGCGCACGTCCGGCGGCGAGGTAATGGAACGCACGGCCACCGACATGGCGCGCACTTGATCGGGCGTAAACCTCATTACGCCGCAGCCGATTTGGAGATAGCGCCGGATCGGGAAGTTTTCTGAGTGCTCTCCTTGGGCGGGTTCTCCTTGACCGCCGGCGCGGGTGCGTTTCCCGCTTCGTCCTCGTCCCCATCGAAGCCCTTGTCCTCATTGCCCAACGCCACATTGAACAGCCGGACGCAGATGACCTGACATTCGCCGGGGCCCGACGCGCGGATCATGTCGCGCACATCGTCGTCGGTGCCCTTCCACCCGGCCGCGCGTAACGCCGTGGTCATGATTTCGCGCAAATGGCCAATACGATAGCGGCCTTGGGCCAGCATTTGAATGAGTTCGAGCAAGCCCACTTTGAGACGATCTTCGATGTCTTCCAGATCGCCAATGCCGAGGCGGAGTGTGCGCTTTTCGCCACCCAACTCCGCCTCGATTTCGCCTCGCAGCACTTTGGCCATATCTAGCCGGCCGTCCAAGCGATGGCGCCGGCGCTTTCCAGCGTCACGGAAAAAGCGGATTCACCGTTATATTCGCCGGAATATTCCAGGCTGGTCACTTGGAAATCGCCTTGGAAGGTGCCGAAATCGGGCACGATGATTTGATATGTGTCGAGGGTGCCGACCATAAATTTATCTCCTTATGACAAAAAGCACCGCCCGGGGGCGGCACGGTTGAGACGGCCCCGGTCTGTGACACCGGGGGGCCGCCGGAAATGAAACTCGTGTGAGGGGAAGTGCCGTTAGTCTTGTTGGGTCAGCGCATGGTGGCGTCCAGCTTATGCGCCGATAATTCTTCTTTGACCATGTGTCAGAGATAAGTGGCGATAACAAAACGCCCGCCGGCAGGAACCTATCGGCGGACGCAATGATCAAACTTGAATTAGTGGACAATATGCTGGTTGTTCTAGACTGTCAACACAAACTTTATCGGACTCGACATTTTTTTGTTATTTTTTTCTTTTATACCGTATACGGAGTGTTTCGTGACGTAGATCCGATACGTGTGTCCGCTTGGAGCGCATTCAGGAAAAGCATGCCCCGGAGAAAGCCGGGGTGGCCACCGGTTTTCCGTCCGGAAACACGATAAAA
>SMXP01000142.1 GCA_004356335.1 Alphaproteobacteria bacterium
CCTTTGGACATGCCGCCGTGGCGCAAAAAGAATCCATGGGCGATACCAGCCAATGCTGCCAAGGCCGGTGCGGTAACCACGGATACATCCGACTGGGTTTCAAGATCGGTCATGTGTCCCTAACAAGACCCCCTGGCTGTGCGCGCCCATTGCCGGAGGGGCGGCCAATCCGGGTGACGATATTGCGAGCACCTTGAACAGCGCGCCCATTTGATCGGGCGCACAGAGCCGCTTGAGCGCCGACGCAATGTCCGTCTTTTCCAAAGCGGTGGCGTTCTTGGCGAGGCTCTCGGCTCTGGCATGGATGCCGAGGGCTGTGAAGAAATCTCCCTGGCTTATGGGGCCTGTCACCGTCACGTGCTGGGCAAGAGCGGCTCTGCGCAACGCGTCGAAATCCACATGCGCCGTCACGTCGACTTCGCCCGGATCGGACAGGACATCATGATAGGCATGGTTTTTTACGGCTTGCAACGTATCGCCCACGGCACTTTGTTGGTGACCATAATCGATAATAAGGGCGCGGCCGGGATCATGACGAAGGCGCAAGGCGATGTCCGTCATGAGGGCCATGGCGGCCGCACCGATTTCGACAAGGCTGCCTTGCGCCGCGCCGCGCACAGCGCTGGGGATCAGCCGGTCGGAGGCAAGCGGATCCGGCGCCACGACAAAGCGAAATCCGCCTTCTCGATTGATGTCGATACATCTTTCGCACCATCCGCGCGCGGTCCGGACAAATTGCCTAATCGGCAAACAATCAAAGAATTCGTTTGCGATAAGCAGCAGGGGTCCCGCCGGTAGATCATGGAAATGGTCATGCCATTCCACATTTATATCGCCCAGCGCCGCTATATCGCTCAGCGTCCGGCGTTGTTTTTCTTTGAGCGTGTCATTCAATTCAACAAGATGAATCCGCGCCGCCGAGAGAAAACCCGGTTCAACCTTTGCGGCGCGCAACAGGTCGGCCAGAAGCGTCGCACGACCCGGTCCCAGCTCGGCCAATATGAAAGGGTCCGGTGCGCCCATATGGCGCCAAGACTGAACACACCAAACACCGATCAACTCACCGAACATCTGACTGACTTCGGGAGCGGTGGTGAAGTCTCCGCCGCGGCCCAATGGATCTCGCTTGCTATAATAACCGTAAAGCGGATGGTGAAGCGCACTTGCCATAAAGTCGGCGACGCTCATGGGTCCCTCATTGTGGATCACCCGTTCAAGATAGCGGCGCAGGGAACCGGCCTTGCTCGACCGTTTAACAGAGACATCTTGGGCGGTGGTCACCGCTTTTGCCCTTGAGCTTTTCGGTTGTTTGACAAGGGACCGAATTTTAGCCAATCAGGCGCCTTGTCGCGGGCCCGCCAAATTAAGACACCGCCGACCAGAACCATGGGTAACGACAATACCATCCCCATGGTAACCACACCGCCGGTCAAATAGCCGATATGGGCATCGGGCTGACGGAAGAACTCGACCAATATGCGCGCCACACCGTAGCCGGTAGCGAATAGGCCAATTGTCAATCCAGGCCGATGAAAGCTTAAAAACCTATGAGTGGCGATGCGGAGTACGATAAACAAAACGACGCCCTCAAGTGCCGCCTCATAGAGCTGGCTTGGGTGGCGAGGCATGAAGCCGCCAGTGGGAAACACCATGCCCCAGGGCGCCAGGGTGACTTTTCCCCAAAGTTCGCCATTAATAAAATTGGCCGTACGACCGAAAAATAAGCCGAAGGGCGTTGCCGCGGCGATCAGATCGCCGACGCGCAGGAAATTTAGTTTGCGCCGCCAAGAAAATAAAATAGCGGCAATCACAACGCCAAGCGTGCCGCCATGAAACGACATGCCGCCCTGCCAGACGGCGAATATTCCGAGCGGATTCGATGTGATTATGCTTGGCTGATAAAACACAACATAGCCTAAGCGCCCGCCAACGATCACACCAAGCATCAGCCAAATAATGAGGTCGTCGATATCGAGTTTGGTGGCGGGGGTGTTGACCTTACCGGCGGACTTGTTATCCGATGCCAAAGCGGGCCACAGCCGGTCGGTTCTGAGTAAGCGGTTCATGTACCACCAACCAAGCATCAGGCCGGAAATGTAAGCCAGCGCGTACCAGCGGATGGCAAACGGTCCCAAAGATATCGGCCCTAAGTCAAACGGACCGAACTGAAAAAGGATCGGGTCGATCCGGGGGAACGGTATGGCCAGAAACGGCATAAAAATCATTCTCCTTCACCACAGGGACGTTTAGCCCAATCCATATCCTTGTGGCAAATAACCGTGCCTCTTAGGGTCCGGTTTTGATAGAATCAAAACCCGACCCTAAGGTGTTGATTTGTCGTGTTTCCGGACGGAAAACCGGTGTCCACTTTTCCTGGAAACACTTTAGGCCCTGTGGCCAATCGGAGGCGGACAGGGCAATCTTACCGCTTGCAGAGTGCCGGCGCGCATCTTATTTGATTGTTGACGACGATCACCTTCAACCGGGCGAGACCATTATGCAGGGCCAAAATCGAATGCTTGACGATATTGCCAAACTCTTGACCAATGCCGCCGGAGCGGCAAAGGGCATGGGCGAAGAGATTGAAACACTTGTCCGCCAGCAAGCGGAGCGCGTTATGACGTCGCTCGATTTCATGCCGCGCGAGGAATTCGATGTGCTAAAGGCGATGATCGTTAAAGTGCAGAAAGAAAACGACGCTTTGTCGAAGCGTGTGGCCGCGCTGGAGAAATCCCAGGCCGGGGCCAAAACAAAAGCCAAGAGCAAGAAAAAGCCAGCAGCCAAGAAGAAATCTTAAACCACTGCCGACCCAGTCTTGGGTATTAGAGTGTTTCCAGGAAAAGTGGACCCGGTTTTCCGTCCGGAAACACGATAAAACAACAACTTAGGGTCAGGTTTTGATTCCATCAAAACCGGAAAGACCCTAAGGGTCATAGGTCCTACTTGATTTGCCGAAGAGACGACGAATCATTGCCAAGTGTCCGGCGTGGCTTTACCGTTTCCAAGGTGCGATTCAGGCGAGGCGTTAAACGCCGTTCTCTTTGATACTAAAGGTGAGGCATGAATGGCCGATAATGTCATGCGTACTTTGCTTCTTGTTGGTGCCGGTAAGATGGGCAGCGCTTTGCTTCGGGGATGGCTCGAGCAAGCAGTCGTTCCGGCTGAACAAATCGCGATTCTTGAACCGGCTGTCGCGGCCGATCTTGCGGAACTTGTTGCCGCGCACGGTCTTGACTTAAATCCGCCTATTGCCTCTTTGGTCGGCGGTGATCTTTCGGCGGTCGTCATCGCCGTCAAACCTCAGGTCATGGGCGACGTATTGCCGGACCTGCAGCCTTTGATGTCACCCAAAACCATCTTTCTGTCCATTGCCGCCGGCACAACGATCGACACGATCGCCCAACATCTCGGCCGGGAAGCCCTTATTGCGCGGGCGATGCCCAACACGCCTGCGTCTATCGGCAGAGGCATTACCGGACTGTTTGTTCCCTCCACCCTCAAGCCGGACCAGCTCGCCTATTGTCGGCGCCTGTTGGCGGCAGTGGGCGACGTGGTGTTGATTGACAGCGAATCCTTGATCGATGTGGTGACGGCGGTTTCCGGGAGCGGGCCGGCTTATGTTTTTTTGTTGATTGAGTGTCTCGCCGCGGCCGGTATGGACGCCGGCTTGCCGGAGGATGTGGCCAAGGAATTGGCCATTGCGACCATTGCGGGTGCCGGCGAACTGGCGCGTCTTTCCGACGATTCGGTAACGCAATTGCGACGCAATGTGACAAGTCCTGGGGGTACAACGGAGGCAGCCCTTGATATATTGATGGCCGATGGAGAGCTGGCGCGCCTGATGAATCGAGCCGTTCGGGCCGCGATCGAGCGGGCCAAAGAATTGAATGCGTGATTCCGTCGGTCCGGTCGCCGCACCATCCGGTGCCGCCGAGATCAGGTTGGGTTAGGGACGTTTTGCCTCATGCCAAGTGCGGCAGATATTGAACAAAAGGCCATCGATGCGGCCATGACCATCGCCGCGGAACGCCCCTGGGACAGCATCACCTTGCGCGATATTGCGGCCGCCGCTGGGCTTTCATTGGCTCAGCTTTATCCGGTTTTATCGTCCAAACCGGCGATCTTGGATGCCTATATGCGTCAGGTCGACGTTGATATGTTGACCACTCTGGAAGAATTCGACGGCCAGGAATCGTCGCGGGATCGTCTGTTTGACGTGATTATGCAACGATTGGATACCTTGGAACGTCACCGGGCGGGTGTTCGATCGGTTTTCCGGGCGCTGTCAAGCAATCTAACCATGCTGCCCGCCCTGCACGACCCGATGCTGCGCAGTATGGGGGTCATTTTGGCCGGGGCGGCCCTTGATTCCTCTGGATTTCGCGGCGGTTTCCGACGGCGACTTATGGGCATTGTATGGCTCACTACGCTTCGCGTGTGGTTGGAGGATGATATGAGCGATTTGGCAAAGACGATGGCTCATCTTGATCGACAATTGCGTCGGATTGAGGAGATTTCGCAGGGTTTCTGCGGTCGGGTAAATGATCGCGCGTTTCCGTCCGCCGCGCGGATTTGAGTTTGCCGGATCTAAAGTCCACTTCGTTGCGGCGAATCGCCGCTGCCCCACCACGATCTTTTGCTTAACCGGCCCAAAGTTTTGCGTAGACCGAACCAAAAGCCACAAAACGACGTTCGGGGTGTGCGAATCCGGGTAAAGGGATGGTGTCCAACGGCCACTTCGTATATTCTAAAATCATGTTCTTCCAAGGGCGCTATGTGAACAAGCTTGGTGCAGTCGGAGGAACGTTTACCCCCCCCTTCGAGGGAGAGCGGAATGACCAAGCAAGCCAAGAAAGCAAACGGCGCGGCTTTGTCCAACATTTCCTCGTTGATGAAAGGTCTGGCCATCCCCGGTTTTGATCTTGAAGCGGTGACGGATATCCAGCGGCGCAACTGGGAAGCTTTTATAGAAGCGAACCGGGCTGCATCCGAGGGCTATCAAAGCCTGTTCAACCGTCAAATCGAGATCGCCCAAACCGCCATGCAGGATGCCTCTGGTGTCTTCCAAAAGGCAATAGAGGGCGGCGCTAACGGGAGTGTGCCTGCCGATCAGCTCGAGGTGACGCGTGTCGGTCTGGAACAAGCCATCGGTAACATACGTGAGTTGGCGGAGATCGTTCAGGAGGCCAATTCGGCACCGGTCCGCATCGTTCAGGATCGTATCAGCGAAGGCATGGATGAGTTGCACAAGCTGGCTAAGCGGTAGGCAGCGAACTAGGTCCCCTGCGATGGGTATAGGATGCAGGGTGCCTCGCGTCGGTAACTTTGTGAGTAGATCGATCGGCTAGAGCGCATTCACAAAAAGTGTACGCGGTTTTTGGGTTCGAATGCGCGAC
>SMXP01000143.1 GCA_004356335.1 Alphaproteobacteria bacterium
CGCGAATTTCAACGTTGTCGGCAACGGCGCTGACCGGGCGTTTGTCGCTTTCCAGAACCTGTATTTGAATATGCGCGCTGAGCGGCAATAAGGCGCCGCGCCAGCGGCGAGGTCTGAACGCGCTTATGGGCGTCAAAGCCAAGAGATCGGCCGTGATCGGGATGATCGGACCATAAGCCGATAAATTATAAGCCGTGCTTCCTGCAGCGGAGGCCACAATAATGCCATCGCAAATCAGCTCCAGAATGCGCACCTTGCCATCGACCACAAGACGCAGCTTTGCGGTTTGCCGTGTCTGGCGTAACAACGACACTTCATTGATGGCGAGCGCTTTGACCTCTTTGCCGTCAGTGGTTATGGCCCGCATCAGCAACGGGTGAATCATGGCCACTTCGGCCTTTTCCAGCCGCTCCAATAAATTGTCTTCGCGATACTCATTCATTAGAAATCCCACCGACCCTAGATTCATTCCGTAGATCGGTAGATTTTGATGCAAGTGATCGTGCAGGGTTTGAAGCATGAATCCGTCACCGCCTAAAGTCACGATAACGTTTGCGTCGTCGGGACTGACGCATCGGTATTTGTCTTTAAGTTTGCGCAAAGCCTCTTGCGCATCGGGATTGTCGCTGGCGATGCAGCAGATATTGTCAAATTTCATGGACTTGGCGACGCTCTAGAGCATTTCCAAAATTAATTGACTCATGAAAACGCTCTCGATTTCTAGCTTGGTCGCGTTTTCGGACGGAAAACCGGGTCCACTTTTCCTGAAAACGCTCTAGAATTGGGTTAACCACCAGTAACGGACATATGTCGCGCAACCGATACCTGGGGACGCCGGCGATCTATAACGAAATCATGGCCTTTGGGTTTCCGGGTAATGGCTTCATTGATGGCCGCATTGAGCATTTCATTGCTTTGGTCGGCGCGCAAGGGAGCCCTTAGATCGGCCGAATGGGATTGTCCCAGGCACATATACAAGACGCCGGTACATGTCAGGCGTACGCGATTGCAGGACTCACAAAAGTTATGAGTGAGCGGCGTAATAAATCCGATGCGTCCGCCGGTTTCTTTAACCCGCATATATCTTGCCGGACCACCGGTTTGATAATCGATGTCCTCAAGGTTCCATTGTTCTTGCAGCCGTCCTCTGACGACCGACAAAGGCAGATAATGAGCCGTGCGATCTTCATCGATGTCACCCATTGGCATGGTCTCAATGAGCGTGAGATCCATACCCATTCCATGGGCCCATTCGATGAGAGAGGTGAGTTCCCCCTCGTTCACGCCTTTGAGGGCGACCGTATTGATCTTGACTTTTAGGCCCGCGTGAAGCGCTGCTTCGATCCCGGCCAATACTTTATTTAGGTTGCCCCATCGCGTGATCTCGCGGAACCGATCCGGATCGAGGGTATCGAGCGACACATTAATGCGTCGAATACCGCAATCATACAATTCATCGGCAAAACGAGAAAGCTGACTGCCGTTGGTTGTGATCGTCAGTTCTTCCAGCCGGCCCGTGTCAAGATGACGCCCGAGACGCCGGAACAAGGTCATCACTTCCCGCCGAACCAACGGTTCGCCACCGGTGATCCGAACCTTGCGGACACCGTTATCGACGAAAGCGGTGCACAACCGGTCCATTTCTTCTAGAGTCAGGACCTCCTTCTTTGGCAGAAAGGTCATATTTTCCGCCATGCAATAGGTGCAGCGGAAATCGCACCGGTCGGTGACCGATAGGCGCAGGTAGGTGATTTCGCGGCCAAACGGATCGACCAGCATGCCGGCGCGTTCGGCCGCCGATTCCGAGCCGCTGATGGCTTCAACGGCGCCGTCCGCCGAATGTCCTGTTTCTTCCAACATGGCAAGACATTAGCAGGTTAGCCGGTGCCTTGTCTAAGATTTGTAAGTCAGGTGCCGGCTGCACAATTCACCGCAATCTAGAGCCCATTCAGGAAAAGTGGGTACTGGTTTTCCGTTCGAATGGGCGACCAAACAAAGACTTAGAGTACGTTAGGGATTCCATCTTTTGTGAATGTGCTCTAGGCGGCGCAAATGGCCGGATCGGTCTCATGAGCGACAATCTGGGAATAGATTTGATCGATCTGTCGACGTTCATCGTCGCTTGTTCTTGGCTCCATTCCCTGAAGGCGTCTGGTCAATATCAGCATGGTGTCGAAGCCTTGTCGATGAATGCCCATGGTTTTAAAGATTCGAGCAAGCGGCACGACGGCCATCTCCCGCACCAGGTCCCTCAGCACGGCGAACGGCATGGCGGCAAAATAAGATAGGCCGGCAATGAGCAAATCGATATTGCCCTGATGCAGTGCCTTGATCAGAATCGACTGTCTGAGCCGGCCTTGGGCGGCCAAGTGCTCGATGGTCTCGACGGCCGATATTTGTTTCGCCTCGGGATCCGATGCGGTCAAGCCGTGCCATGGTTGGTCATCGAAAGGCGGTGGTTTGCCATGGATGGCCGGAGGCTCTTTTCCGAATGTGGCGTCGATATAAGTCCGAAGTTGTAGGGATCCATTTTGGCGCAGTTCCCGAATGGCCCAATTCGGCAATTCCGGTCTTTGCAGAAGAGGAATTTGTAATGTGCGATAGTGCCGGGAAAGCGCGACCAGGCGTTTCAATGACGCCACTGAAAGGCGCGCACGCTGGTTGCTCGCGAGGGTTTTGAGGACGAATTCGTTTTCGTTATCGATGAGGGCCGCGGCAAGCGTCTGGTCCATATCACTGCGGCCGGCAATAACGCGATGGTGATCGGCGGTGGTTATGGCGACCAAACGGAGAAGATCGGCCTGGGTCAATCTAGGCGATTCAAGAACGCGACCGGCAACTTCGATGTGATCGCTTGCCAACCGGAAAAGTACGCGCCAGGGTGTGGACGAACACGTGGCCGTCATCGTTGAGAATTGGAGACGTTCATCAAGTGGTGCATGCTCGAGGACGCGAAGCACTAATTGTTCCAGTATGCCGCCATTTTTCGACTTCCCGGCACGCCCTGTCGGGCCGGTCAGCAATGAAAACAGCTCGGCCAAAATGGCACCACATTGGGCCGGCTGGATATTGCCGGCCAGGGTCATTAAGCGGCTCAATTCTTGATCTCGGCCAGTCATGGGCGGTGCCGTTTGCCACTGTTAATCCATTGGTTCGCACTTTAATTATTTAGAATAATGCAGTCTTCTTAACGGTGCTTTAACCGCATTCTCTCCGCCTTTCTGTGCTTTTGCCGGCTCGCGGGGTTGCACTGGCCCGGTGGGCCCAATAAGCATATTCGCGCTACCAGCCGAACATGCAGGTCAAACCACCATGGTGAACCGCAAAGATCGCGACTTTATTCTTGCCATTGACCAAGGCACGACGAGCACCCGTGCCATCGTGTTCGATCGCGACGGCCGGCCGGTGGCAAGTGCCGGGCAAGAATTCAAACAATTCTATCCGTTTGAAGGGGGTGTCGAACACGACCCCATGGAAATTTGGCAATCGACTTTGTCGGTTTGCCGTGATGCGCTGGCACAAGACATCGGCGCTTCCAATATTGCCGCCATCGGTATTACCAACCAACGGGAAACCACCGTCATTTGGGACCGGCAGACCGGTGCGCCGATTCACAACGCGATCGTTTGGCAGGATCGACGTACCGCCGATCGGTGCCGCGCCCTCAAGGAGCAGAATTTTGAAGACCGTATTGTCGCCAAGACGGGTCTTCTTGCCGATCCTTATTTCTCCGGAACCAAAGTGGCGTGGATTTTGGATAATGTGCCGGGCGCCCGGGCAAGGGCGCAGCAAGGAGAATTGGCGTTCGGTACGATCGACAGCTGGCTCATTTGGAATCTGACCAAAGGAGATCGCCATGTGACCGACGTCACAAATGCCTCGCGAACGCTGCTTTTCAATATCCACGATCTGACCTGGGATGACGATCTTCTGGAATGGCTAGCTGTTCCTCACAACATCTTGCCCGATGTACAAGAATGCGTTGCGGATTTTGGCCAAGCCCATGCCGACCATTTTGGTCAGACCATTCCCATTATGGGTGTCGCCGGAGACCAGCAGGCCGCTACCGTCGGTCAGGCCTGCTTGCGTCCTGGCATGGCAAAATCGACCTATGGCACGGGCTGTTTCATTTTGTTGAATACCGGTGACAAATGCGTCAGCTCTCAGGCGCGGCTGCTCTCGACAATCGCCTATGGTGTTGACAAGAAGATAACTTACGCCCTTGAAGGTAGTATCTTTGTGGCCGGTGCGGCGCTTCAATGGCTTAGAGACGAGCTGGGCTTTTTTACGTCCGCATCGGAGACCGAACGTCTTGCCCAGGCGGCGGGAGAAACTTCCGTATACGTTGTACCGGCCTTCGTCGGATTGGGCGCGCCCCATTGGGATCCCTATGCCCGTGGCGCCATTTTTGGCCTGACACGGAATACCAGCATACCGGATATCGTGCGGGCGACACTCGACGCGGTGTGTTATCAGACGCAAGACCTAATAAAGGCAATGGAAAAAGATACCAAAGTAGCTACCGGAACGTTACGCGTCGATGGGGGTATGGCAGCCAATCATTGGTTCTTGCAACGGCTCGCGGATCTTACGGGTTGTTCGGTGGAACGGCCGCAGGTCATTGAAACAACCGCATTAGGATCCGCCTACCTGGCGGCTATGGGCGCGGGCTTGATCGCCGGGCTTGATGACATTGAAGCCAGATGGTGTTGTGCCGCTTCATTCGAACCGCGACTATCGGCCGACCAAAGAGCGGCCCTTAATGACGGGTGGCAGAGAGCCGTAGCGCGCACTTTATCGGTCCCTGAAGAGAGATCTGAATGATGGCAACCAGCGCAAAAGGACAGAATTAGAATGGGCGAGTTCGGATTTGGCCAATCGGTCCGGCGCGTTGAGGATGATCGTCTGATCATCGGCAAGGGGCAATTCACCGATGATGTATCACTACCCGATCAGGCCTATGCGGTCATGGTGCGGTCGCCTTGGGCTCATGCCAAAATATTGTCCATAGACACGGATGATGCGCGCGCCCTGGCCGGTGTGATGGCTGTTTATACCGGTGCCGATGCAAAGGCGGCGGGTCTGGGGACGATTCCGTTTGTCGGACCGGTTCGAGATAGCGATGGCGCGCCACCGATTCAGGCAATCC
>SMXP01000144.1 GCA_004356335.1 Alphaproteobacteria bacterium
AGGCTGCCTTCGGTGTCACCCTTGCTGCATCGTTGGCACTTCGAGTCTTGGACTTAATGTCGGAGGTCATGCGACCATCTCTGAACGTCAGCGTCCGTCGGGCAAATTGAGCCACTTCCGGATCGTGAGTAACGATCAACAATGTGCGTCCTTGGGCATTGAGTTCCAGAAACAAGGTCATAATCTCTGCGCCCGTTTCACTATCGAGCGCGCCCGTCGGTTCATCGGCGAGCAAGATGGTCGGATTGTTGACAAGAGCACGGGCGATCGCAACCCGTTGTTGTTGACCGCCTGAAAGTTGGGTCGGAAAGTGATCTAGCCGATCATCCAGCCCGACCGCTTGGAGTGCCTTTGTGGCACGTTGTCGCCGCTGCTCTCTGGGCAAGGATCCATAGACAAGCGGAAGTTCGACATTGGCAAGGGCGGTCGCCCGCGGCAATAGATTGAACGTTTGAAATATGAATCCGATTTTTCTGTTGCGTAACGCTGCCAGTTGGTCGATATCGAGCGACGCCACATCGGTGCCGTCGCAGATATATTGTCCGGAAGTGGGTGTATCGAGACAACCAAGCAGGTTCATGAGTGTGGACTTGCCCGATCCCGAGGGTCCCGTCACCGCCACAAATTCCCCTTTTTCCACCGTCAGGCTCACATCACGCAGGGCACGCACCACGTGAGGTCCCAGGTGGTAATATTTGCTGAGCTTGTTTGTTTGAATAACCACGTCAGTCATAGTTAGAAAGGACCTCTTCGCCGCGGGCGCCCCTCTTGTTGCGCCGCAACGGCACTTGTCAGGATGATCTCCTGGCCTTCGTCAAGACCTTCGATAATTTCGGTCGAGCGGCCATCCGTTATGCCAAGTGTGATGACGGCCGGGCTTAGTTTGCCGTTATCCATGGTCCAGACCCGCGCCTGGGTGGTTCCCTCGGACGCGCTGCGCAAACGACTAAGCTCGAATGAGGCCAACACATCGGCGGGCGGTCGGAACCTGAGTGCGCGGTTAGGCAAAGTTAAAACATTCTCCCGTTCGGTGACGATGATCTCCACATTAGCGGTCATACCAGGCAGAAGTTTTTGATCCGCATTGTCAGCGGACACGATGATGGTATATGTGACAACGTTTTGCTCGACCAGGGGGGCCTTGCGTATCTGTTCTACCGATCCGCTGAACTTTCGCGTGGAATATGCATCGACATCAAACTTCACACGAAGACCTTCTTCGATCTGGCCGATATCGGCCTCATCGACATTTACCTCAAGCTGCATCTTGGATAAATCGCGGGCGATCGTGAATAAAATAGGCGCTTGTAAACTTGCCGCAACTGTTTGGCCGAGATCCACATCACGACCGATGACAACGCCATCAACAGGGGACCGAATATAGGTGCGCTCAAGATCGACCCACGCGCTGCTGAGCGACGCCTGGCGCTGTTTTACTTGTGCTTTCGCCGTTGTAACTTGTGCCTTAGCCGAGGTCCGCCGGGCTTCGGCTTTTTCCACTTCCGTCATGGCCGTATCCAGCTGCGCGACGGACACGGTACCGCGCTGCCGTAATTCTTCCAGCCGCTTAAGAACTCTCTTTGCCTCCGCCAATGTGGCTTCCGATTCAGCAACACTGGCCTGCGCCTGTATCACGCTCGCTTCCGCGATGGCGAGTTCTGCCTCCGCCTGTTCAACGCGGTTTTCGAATGTCGCGGGATCAATCCGCGCGATGAGCTGCCCCTTCGCGACTTCGGAGTTGAAATCGGCATGAAGCTCGCTGATTTGGCCTGATAATTGGGTTCCGACCTCGACCGTGACGAGGGCACTCAAAGTGCCGGTTGCGGAAACCGAACTGCGAATGGTTGACCTTCCGATCACGACCGTTTGGTATTCCGTCTCCTCGCCATTTCCTAGAAAAAACATGCCAAAGGCGATCAGAATAACAAGCCCAATGCCGCCCGCGACAAGCGGCTGTTGGGAGAAACGATCCTTCAAAATTTTCACATAATCCGGCACAAATTCACCTATCAACTTTGGGGCCTAGTTATTATAAGCCATAAGGACTCTGGATACCCGCCTTAAACACCCCTTAAGCCTTTGATAAACCATTTGTTTGTGCGAATTTGCCCGGATTTGGCGCCGATAGCGTCCGAACGATCCGGCGGCACAGGCCATGCACTTGCGTCGCCATTGCAAAGACCTGAGGCCTCGATGCCCTTTGCGTCGGTCCCGATAATTTGTAAGCTGCGCCGCTTTGCGAATCACAGGCGTCTCGTTGCCAAGACGCTTCATCACGAGATCGGTGCTGAAATCAGTCCGATCTGAAACCATTCATTTTTTGTTTTGTTGAAGGTGCTGATGCCAAATCAAGTTGGTTTGAATCTCGATAGACACAGTCAAGGGCAAGGGGCCCTGGTTCCGTTTGCTCAATCGCCGCAATTATTGATTTCCGTGGTCACGGAGGAGCCGGGCGGAGATGTTGCCTGTTTTATTGAATCGCTTGCCGAACAAACCTATCCGCTGAACAAGATACGAATTCGAATCGCGCTTCTTGGAACACACGACAATACTGTATCCCGGTTGCTTCGCCTAAAAGAGAAGATGGGTTATCGGTTCGCCGGCATGGACGTTGAACAGCTTCCCGGGGAAAGCGTGGGAAAGGGTCACAATAAAAACACACAGGACATGACGGAAACCTATCTTATTGTCGCTTCGCCCGGCGTTAGATTCGAAGATCATGCTTTAACCACCGTCGTCCAATATGCCATGGTCACTCAGACACATGCGGCCGTATGGGAGTTGCAGCAAGCAGCGGTCGACGTCGCGGTTCCTTCGGTGGAAAATCAGACGGAATTATTGAAACGAGCGGCCTCCTGCGCCTTGATCAGACAAACGGCGTTTTTCCAAATTGGGGGATTTAATGATGAGGAGGCGGGTGAGGGCGCCTATCTGGAGCTGTGGTACCGATTTAGGGATTCGGGCTACCGGCTTCTTAATTGCCCAAATGCATTATATCGTCTTCCGTCAGAGCCGCCGGCACGTGTGAAATCTCGTGTCAGGCCCTACCAGGTTGTTTTGTCCGACATCTTCATGCGCATGCGATATGGCACTCTGGGTCGCCGATTGGCGGTTCCCTATCACCTGTTGCAATTATGTCGTCTTCGAACCCGGCAACGGCACGGACAAATCGCGCCGGCTGAAATGGCCCTCCGCATCGCCAAAAATGCCACGCGTTATCTTGCTGGCCGCAGACGATCTTCCCGCATCTACCCGATGGGCGGCTGGAGCCAAGATTTCTTGAATGCCGGCGATTTCATGTATGGCAGCGGCGGTACTGATCGCGGCTGGCCATTGGTCAGTATTGTGGTGCGGACGGAAAAAGGCCGACAAGGGTTGTTATCCGAATGTCTGCGCAGTCTGGCAAATCAAACCTATTTAAAACTTGAAGTTATTGTTGTTGAAGCAGGGTCTAGCGGCTTCGCTCGCGATATCTTAGACGCAGGTCTGTTCGGAAGTTTGCGCCGCATCAAATATATTCAATGTGACCATAAACGGCCCAGCCGGACGGGAAATGCCGGTCTGGAAGCCGCCAGCGGCGATTACGTGGCGGTTATTGATGACGATAACCTTCTGTTTTCCGATCATGTGGAAAGGCTGGTTCGACTTCTGGAAGAACGACGGGATCTCACAGCCGCCTATACCGCCTGTTTTGAAGTGGAAACGGAAATCCTTTCGTCGGATCCTTTGGTGTATACCGAAGGCCGGCGGCGGGCTTTGGCGCGGCGACCTTATTCAAAGCGCTATTTAGCGCGGAACGATTTTATTCCGGTCACGTCAATGATTTTCCGGCGTAGCGTGTACGAACGACGAGGCGGGTTTGATCCTACCTTGGCGGCGGCCGAAGCCTGGGACTTGTGGCTGAGGCTTTGCAAGCAGGGGCCATTTGGCTATGTGCCCCATGTGACGGCCATATGCCGCTCTCCTGCAGGGGATGTCGCACGACACCGACGCGAAGAGATTCTCAAAGCCAACCGGCGAGCCATTCGCGAAAAGCATTTGCAATTGGAATTGGCTGACTGAGGGATCAAAGGTTAAAGCTCTCGCGCCGCCCGCCTGAGCGAGCTTTTGAACGGCGCCAACAAATATTGCAAAGGCGTTCGTTGGCCGGTGATGATCATGACTTCGACGGGCATGCCCGGATACAACATAATATCCGGAAACTTTTCCAAGTCCATGAGGTCCACTTCGACGCGTGCTTCATAATAGTTCTCGCCGGTGACCTCATCGCGCAAAATATCTGCCGAAACGCGTTGCACCTTTGCGGCGAGATAAGGGACGCGGCGGGTATTATAAGCGGTTAATACGACTTGTGCGCTCATTCCTGCGCGAACCACATCAATGTCTCGTGGATTGACCCGGGCTTGAACAATGAGCGTATCCCCGATCGGTACCAGTTCCAAAACGGTTTCGCCGGGCTGAATGACGCCGCCGATTGTATGCGTTTTGAGATTGACCACAATGCCGGACCGGGGAGCGACAATCTCCGTGCGCAATTGTTGATTTTCGATAGCCCGCAACCGCTCCGAAAAGTCCGCCTTTTCAGTTTCGATTATGCGTAATTGCTCGGCCACTTCGGCTAATTTGCGGTTCAACAAATCCTGAATGTTCAGCTCGTTTTCGAGAACGCTTTGCCTAGCGCGTGCAATTTCCGCTTGGTATTGGCCGATTTGACCGCCGATTTCAGTTTGCTTGCGTTGAAGGGCCAATAATCTTGGCTTGCGTTCCAATCCTTTCTCGTAAAGTTCCCGGACTCCGACAATTTCTTCTTTTATGAGTTCGAGTTGTTCTTCTTCCGCATTTTTTTGTGCCTTGATGCCGATGATTTCCTCCTCGAATTGCTTTACTTGCTGATTCAACACGTCGACTTGGCCTTGGAGCGATTGCCGGCGGCTTTGAAAAAGATTGTTCTGCGCTGCGATAATCTCCGCCACTTCGGGTTTGTCGAGATTATCGGTCAGCTCGTCGGGATATTGGGGCCCATCGAGGCCTTTTTGTTCAGCCGTAAGACTTGCGATTTGCGCTAAGGCCGAACGATATTGGCCGAGCACTAATTCGACGGACGCGCTGGTGCGCGTGTCATCGAGACGTAACAGCACGTCACCTTCCTTAACGCGGGTTCCTTCGCCAACCAGGATTTCCTTCACGATGCCGCCCTCAAGGTGCTGAATCGCCTTGCGGTTGGTATCGACCACGACGACGCCGCTTGCCACGGCCGCACTATCGAGTTGGGCGAACAAACCCCACAACATGGCAAGGCCCAAAAAACCTCCGATTGTAACCGTGCCGATGATGATAGGTTTTCGTGCAAGACCATAAGGTGTCGGCGGTAGATGCTCGGGCCAATCGGGATCGTTTGCGGTGTCGGGCTCAAGGGCATCGACCAGTTGATCATAGCGGTCCTGGATATGACGCCAGGCGACGGCGAGTACTTCCCGAGCACGGCGGGGCAGGACCGCTGTAACGGTTTCTTTGAGATGGGCAAGATGTGCCAGGCTCTTCTGTATCAAGTCTTTTTTTCTGATCATTGGGAAACCTGCCTGGTGCTTTCCATGGTCGCTGCATTTGTCGGTCGAGCGTTAGTGAATTGAGCCATGACGTCGCGAAGCGGTCCAAACATGGCGACCTTTCCGTCTTTGAGCATAAGTAGTTTATCGGCTTCGGCCAAAAGACCGGGCCGATGGCAGATCATCACGGTGGTAATGCCTTGCCGTTTGGCTCTGAGCAATGCGGTCGTCAGTGCTTGTTCGCCGTCGGAATCGAGACTTGAGTTCGGTTCATCGAGAACCAGGAATCTGATATCGCCATAAAGCGCCCGGGCCAGAGCGATGCGCTGGCGCTGACCACCCGACAGGGTATGGCCGCCGTCGCCGATTTCGGTGTCGTAGCCTTGGGGCAGCCGCAAGACCATGTCATGACAGCCGGCCCACTGAGCTGCCGCCACCACATCTTCGTCCGGAGGCTGAGCATCCATACGCGCAATGTTCTGCTTTATGGTCCCGGCAAAAAGTTCCACATCCTGGGGCAGATAGCCGACATATTGACCGAAATCCTGGCGGTTCCAACCGAATACATCGGCGCCATCGAGCCTGACATTGCCCATGCGTGGCTGCCAAATGCCGGTTAAAACACGGGCAAGTGAGGATTTGCCGGATGCCGTCGGCCCAATCACGCCAAGCCATTCGCCGGGTTCGAGCCGGAAAGAGATGCCTTGAATACACGGCACCGAGCTGCCGGGCGGAAGGAACGTAACGCCCTCAACGGATACGGCGCCTTTGGGTCGCGGTAGGGTGGTTGAACCACGACCGGCCGACGGATTGACTAATCGTTCATTGATCCGGTCATAGGCATCGCGTGCGGCGACGAAACCTTTCCAGGTGCCGATCATTTGTTCGACGGGCGCTAGAGCGCGTCCAAGGATGATCGACGCAGCGATCATAATACCCGGCGTTATTTGCTGATGAATAGCTAAGTAAACACCAACCCCCATAATCGTAACCTGGATTGCCAGCCGCAGAATCTTTGTGATACCGGCGATGAGGCCGGCGCGATCACTGGCAATAGTTTGTAACTGTAAAACTTTTCCACTCTGATTTTGCCAAGACCGCAAAATCTTCGGCAGCATGCCCATGGCTTCAATCACTTCGGCATTCTTCGCATTGGCTTCAACGCGGTTTTGCGTTTGTATCGCAAGCGCATTTGCTTCGGCCAATAACTTGCGTGTGGCGGCTTCGTTGATGATCGCCAAGATGAAGAGAATGACGGCACCGATCAGAGCTATAACGCCGAGCAATACATGCATGGAGAAGATGACCAACAAGTAGAGCGGCACCCAAGGTGAGTCGAACAGATGGAAGACACCCGTTCCCGATATAAAACCCCGCAACGTGCTTAGATCCCGTAGGGTTTGAAGGCTCGCATTCTGGGGAAAAAGAGACGCCGTCTTAATGCCGTGGGACATAAGATGGGGGCCAAGGGCCCGGTCGAGCCAGACGCTGACCCGAACCATGACCCGCGACCGCACGACTTCAAGAAAACCGAGGAGAATTAACGCCAATGCAACGGCGATGGACAGCCAAATAAGCGTATCGGTGCTTTGGCTCGTCAACACACGATCGAAAAGTTGAAGCGTGTAAAGAGGAACGGAAAGCATCAGAATATTGCCGCAAAAACTGAAAAAGCCGATGCTTATAAACGATCCCCGGCACGCTTTAAGTGCTTGTCTTGCGTCGATCATGACTACTGGTTCCGACCTCGTGCGTAATTCCCGTGTAGGTGAAAGAATTTCAGTGGTCCCGGTCTCGAGATCTTTGTTATAGGGTCGCCATGGTTAACTTTCCCTGAGGTCGTTCGTTGACTATTGGTTAACGAAAGGAGACCATGGGACCGGCAGATGCCGGCGGAAAAATCCCAAAGTTGCGCCGCCGGCCCGTTCCAAAGGGCCTCTTTCGAAAGATTAACAAGAGGTTGCAATGTCGGTGGACAAAACGCGGAAAGGCGATGAGGCAAGGCGCCTGCGCAAATTGGCGGGCCAATGGTTGAAATCGAAACGCACGGCTGCGGGTCTAACCCAAAAGGAGCTGGCCAATCGCGTGGGCCTTGAGTATTACACCTTTGTCTCCCAGATCGAGGGAGGTCAGGGCCGCGTTCCCTCAAACCTCTATCCGGTGTGGGCGCGAACTTTGGGTTTGGACTTGAAGGATTTCGCGAAAAAGATGCTGGAATTCTACGATCCTCACACCCATCACGCTTTGGGATTTGCGCCGACGGGGGCTGAGACCAATCACTCTTTAAAAAATCCATCTTCAATCGGTATCAACGAAAATTAGATGGGCGGTACGGCATTGATTGTCCTTCTTTTTGACTGCACATAGGGTCTTTCCGGTTTTGATGAAATCAAAACCTGACCCTAAGTTGTTGTTTTATCGTGTTTCCGGACGGAAAACCGGTGGCCACTTTTCCTGGAAACACTCTAAGAGCCCGCTTCGCGGGAAGTGAGCTCGATCGGATCACCATGAATTCAACACAGATGGAACATTTGTTGTCCCTTGCCGAGAAGGCGGCCCGCGAGGCGGGCCGGCGACTTAGAGAGCGGTCCGATTCCTGGACATCGATTGTTGTGCAAAAAGGCAAAGACATAAAGCTAGGGGGCGATCGTCTCGCCGAGGACCTAATCTTGGAAATATTGACCGGGGGGTCCGACTTTCCGATTTTGAGCGAGGAACGAGGCTGGGTTGGCGCTCCCCATGATGGCTTGATATGGATCATCGACCCGCTTGACGGCAGCGCAAATTACGCCCAAGGCATTCCCTTATGTGCCGTGTCCATTGCCCTGGTTGACGGGACGCAGCCCAAGCTTGGTGTGATCTACGACTTCAATCGCGATGAGCTTTATCTTGGTATCGCGGGCGGCAGCGCAAGCTTGAACGGCGCCGCCATGCGCGTGTCGTCCGTCACGGAGCAAAGCCGGGGTGTATTCATGACCGGGCTGCCCGCCCGTCACGATTTCAGTGACGACTCGCTTCACGCTCTGGTCTCTGATATGGCCCTGTGGCGCAAAGTGCGCATGATCGGCACCGCGTCGCTCGCCATTGCTTATGTTGCATCCGGCAAGGCCGATCTTTATCGTGAAGAGAATATTATGTTTTGGGATGTGGCGGCCGGTTGCGCCCTTGTATTGGCGGCAGGCGGTGCCATAGAAATCACCCAAGGCCCGTTGGATGAACCCAAGGCGGTGGCCGCTCACAATGGCTTGTTGCACATGCGGTGATCGGCCGGAGCGGCGGTCGTTCCGAATCGGATGGTAAAAGGAAATATGGCGCGAGTAGTGATGGTCCGGCATGGCCAGAGCCAGTGGAACCTAGAAAACCGCTTCACGGGCTGGTGGGACGTGGGCCTCACTGAAAAGGGCGAAGCGGAAGCGCGCGCCGCGGGCCGGCTGCTCAAGGACAAGAGCATATTGCCGA